>NZ_CP132191.1:600000-900000 GCF_030718845.1 Mycoplasma seminis | reverse complement strand
TGTGCATTTCATAAAATGACTAATGCGCTTATTACAATACCACAATCTAAAAGGTATGAAGTATCACAACTACTAAAACTAATATTTAAAGGTAAAAACAAAGATGAAGGTTATAAAAGATTTTTGGAATTTAAAAACAAATATAAAGATAAATACAGAAAAGCTGTTGCAATTATTGAAAACTCACTTGACGAGATATTCACATTTTATGATTTTCCAATAGGAATCAGGAGATATATTTACACAAACAATATTTGCGAAAATTTCCACTCAGCATTAAGAAAATATGTCAAGAAAAAAGCTCGCATCATAGTCCTAACTCCATCAAAATGTTGGCTATTGTTGCAAGCTTCAAAATAACTCGAACTTGAACAAGGAAAAGAATAATTTTCTAAGTTAAGTTCAGTATTATTATATATAATTTATTCAATTATAGTCCGATGTGATTACACAAACTTTGGACGATTAATTAAAAGATTGGCTTTCTACTTAATGTGTAATTTCATAAAATGTGAAAATTCTTTTTAAATTTTATCAAGTTTTTAAAAAATGGGTATGTTAAAATACACGACAGGGTCGTTTCGGCTTATTTTTTCGAGCCAATTTTTTAAATTTTTGTGTAATTTTTAAATAATTCAAATGGTGAAATTCTAACTGGATATTGACTATTTTCAAAGTAATAATTTCGTTTATCTTTATTAATTAAATCAATTAATTCAAATATGAAATTTTCACAAATAAACTGTGGTTCATAACCTTTTGGAATAATCTTTCTAATCTCTTTATGTGCGTTTTCTAAACTTCCTTTTTGTCATGAAGAATAAGGGTCACATACATAAAATTCTTTTATGGATTTTACTTTATGAAGTTCAGAATTTTCTAAACCATTGTCCATTGTTAAAGTTAGAATTTTCAAGCTATATTTGCATATCAGCTTTTCAAGCGCTGAATCTGACGGAGACTGCATCTCTTTTAGAATACATCGCAAATAACATTCTAGTTTTTCTTTCTAGCAATGTAACTAAGCAATATTTACTTGTCTTTTTGAACTGAACAGTATCTATTTCATAGTGTCCAAATTCTTCTCTTATATTTATTTTTTCTGAACGCTCGTGAACACTTTTTGCAAATTTTAATTTAGATTTAATTTTTGCTTTTTTAGGTTTCTTTAGTCTGCTTTTTGCGATTCCATACTTTCTTTTTAAAGTAAGTATTTTATATTCAAAATCAACATAATATCTGTCGATATATTCATAAAAGCCCTGTACGGTAGGAATAAAAACATTTTGTAGATTATTTTCTTTTACATAATCCTCAAACTTATCTAATATTTTTTGCAACGAAGTTTTTCTATAATAAACAAGTTGTTCGCTTGTTAGTCTTTTCTTTTCGGCTGTTGTTAAACTTCTATATTCTTTATGTTTGGAAATTAAATCTTGCGTAAATTCGTGTAATGGTTTTCATTTTTCTAATGATGTTATTCTTTTTCCATCCAAGGTATTTTCTCTTGTATAGATTTTTGATTTGGTTCATTCGTTTATTGAAAGGTACAAAAAGCACCAACATGTCTTTTGCAAATTTTGCAGAATAATGATGTTTGGACTTTATACTCCTCAGATGCTTTTTCAATTTGTTCCCTAATGGTTTTAATATCACAAGACATTTGTCTTGAAATCTCTAAAAGACTTCATTCATCTTTTAATTTATTGAACAAATCTTTCATTTTTTCTATTGTAAATTCTCTAGGTGAATACTGTTTGATATTTTGAATTTTAGTATTTAACATCTTAAGTTTTGATTTATCTAAATACGGTCTTAAGACGTAATGACTATAACGAGTTGTAAATTCAGTTGAGTATTTTGAATTTCTAGATTTAGCTCTAAATTTCAAACAAATTAAATTATTTTGGTAATGTTTTGCGTTTGATAGCATATAATAATAGTGCCTCCTTTAGTATTTTTGAATTTACACACTTATTTTACATTAAGGAGACAAAAAACATCGGAATCTTACTAATTAGTAGGAAACCGATGTTTTAATTTTGCACACAAACTTTGGACTACTACCAAATAATATGCTAATAAAGGGAACAATTTAATATATAGCAGAATATAAAAGTATGAATTCAATGCAAAATATCAATATATTTTAGAGATTATTAAAGATTTTTTAAAGGTTATGAATTATGAAAAGAGTGACAAAATACAGGTTATTCTACAGCCTTATTTTGAAAATAAACAAAAAAGCCTAAAAATAATATCTAGAAAAAATATATTAGGCTATTTTATTTGTTATATCTAAAGATAAGTTTAATAAGTCTATATATAAATCACCTTTATTGGAAACGGTATATTGACTTACTAAATCATTAATTTGAAATACATTGTAATTTAGTTTTAGTTTCTTAATTAGAAAAATAAAGCATGCAGTAGTCAAATTGTTGTTTTGTGCCTTTACATATGGTCCAAAATTATCTAATGTTTCTTTAATATTCATATTGTTTTCTAAGCAAAATAACTGCATAAACATTAAAATTTCGTTTTTAATATCGTATAAATTATCAATTCATTTATAAAATTCATTATATTCTTTGGAAGATTGGATAAATTTTAAAGCATCATATGCATTTTGATTTTGATGCATATCAATTTTATATTCCTCTAATAATTCATTAATATTTATTTCTTTTAATTTAAGATAAGGTGATTTTTTATAACACATAATTTCATAAGGAAGATTGATTGTAATACATTGAATTCAAATTTCAAATGTTTCATTAAAAGATATTTCTTCTGCTTGAATTATTAGGTTTATATCTTGCACATAGTTCTGAATTTTTCTTATTTTGAATTCACGATTTTTAAAATTTTTAAATAAATTTGTAAAAAGCTGACAAATTTTAAAACCAAGCATATATTTAGCATTTATAAATTTAATATCATTAATTGTTGTAATAAAACTTGTTGGAATTTGTTTAAAAATCATGCATTCTAAATTTATATTTTCATTTTCAGATATCTTTACTAATAATGAATTAAAAAATTCATGATTAACGATTTCATTATCTATTGTTAATTGTTTCTTTATTTCATTTCAAAAAATGCTTCTCTTAAATAAATTTTCATCTTTCAAATCTAACAAAATATCAATATCATTAGGTTTTCTTGATATTATTCCTTGAATATATAAAGCATGACTACCTTGAATAATTACTTTATTTCCTAGTTGTTTTATGATATTTGAGTAATTTTTTTCTTTTGAGCGCATTAAAATTTTCCCTTTCTTTTTAATTCTAAATCATTAATAAATAAGAAAAAGAAATTATGGAAAACTAATTGAGAACAAATCACAATTAAATTGTCTGAATACATTTGAAAGATTAAATCTTGACATACTTATTTTTTAATATTATTACCTTATATTTGATTAAATGTATCTGATAAAAAAACTAACAAATTGGTAGAAAAGTAATGTTTTATTTCTAGGTTATTGCCCTGATATAACTTGATTTGCTTCTATATAAGAATATAATTAAAATATAAGGAGGATTATATTTGTATTTCACAAATACACTCATTATTTTATGATGAAAACAATTAATTAATAATTTAATATAAATTTATATAAAAATTTGGAGATGTTCATGAACATAGAAATAATCAAAGAGTATAAAAAAGAATTAGATTTTCAAAAATTAAAATACATTGAAGATATTAATAAAATCATCAATAATGCTGATTTTACAGAGTTATATCTGCAATGAATAAATCAACTCAGCGATTGAGAAAAGAATAAATTATTAGTCACTTATGATTTAATCGATGATATAAATAAAAATAATTTTTTAAAAGATTCACTTTTATATAAAAACATCGAGAATTCTCTTGAATTCGGAAGAATAAATATATTGCAGAGAACTTTTTCTGATGATGATAATGCAGAATTCATTAAATTAAAAATTATTAAAAATGAAGTATTAAATAATTTAAATAGAATATCTGAAACATATGATAAAACTTCTGAACAATCATATAATTTAAGTGAATCGATCGGGAATTGAGGAAATAACTTTGGTCTTAAGACAACATTCATGGGGATACCATTGCTATTTATTCCGTCTGCTGCGGGAAACATACTTGGCTTAGGGTCATCAACACTTGGTATAATAACTTCCGCATTCTCAAAGAGCCATTATAATGATTTTTCTAAAGATGCAGAAATGTTAATTCAAATAAATAATTGCATACAAGAAATCACAACTAATATGTTGTCTTTTGTTACTGGTTTAAAATCTTATCCCAATAAAGAGAAATATAAAAATTTTGATGAAACGCTTGCTCAATTTAAATATCTCAATAGAATGTACGACGCTATTGAAAATCTTATTAGCATAGTTGAAAATTTTGAAAAAAAATATAAAAAGATTAATGTCGAAAATTTTATAAAAGAATTGAAACTCGTTAAGAGTATAATCGAAAAAGAAAAAAGATGATTATATAATTATTGTGATTCATTTATCCCTAAATATGCAGGATATTAATTATGACAGAAAAACAAAAATCTAGGTTTTTAAAACTGAATATTTGCGTTTCGTTTTTATACGGCTGTTTGCTATTATTTTGCGTTTCGGTTTTTGATTATTTTTTAATATCAGCTGTTTTGTCTTTTATGGATAAGGGCATTAAGAGTAAGGGATTACATAATCATTGAATGTATATACTATTTATAGTTGTTATTATTTTATGATCTATCCCATCAGGATTATTTATGTTTTGCGGAATTTTTGAAATTATATTTAATTCTTTATATAGATTCCCTGAAAAATGACGCTTTCTTAAAGAAAATAGATTTCCAAAAAGAAAAAATAAACTTGAGTTATGGTTGTATAAATATGTTTATCTTAAGCCGAAAAATGAAAGCAATCAATTGGAGTTTAATCAAAATGTCAATATAAATAAAGTTAAAAAAATAATTATGTGATTTTTTATACTTTTCTGTATTTATTACTCTTCAATTTTAGTTATAGTAATATCACTATTAATATATGGATTACCATGATATACGTGTGCAGCATTTATTTTTGTATGATTTGGTTTTATTCTATAAATTAAAAAGCTGCTAATCCACCTAAACAGTGGGTTAACAGCTTTTTGTAGTTCCTTGTTATAATAATATTGCTTCAAAAAGAAAGGAACCACACTTATTATATGTTAATCGAGAATAAATATAATAAAAAAGTATTTTTTGTATAAAAATTGAGGAGCAGGTTTACAAGACTGTTGCATTAAAAACACAAAGAGAAGCATACCACCATTTTGTGATTATGGATTCATTAAATAATGAAAATATAAACAAGATGCATAAAGAAATAAATAGCATCAGAGAACAGAAAATCACAAATTTTAACATTGAAAAACTCGCAATAATGTTTAAACATTTTGAAACAGCAAATTCACTTACTGAAATTGCAAAATTGATGAATATATCAAATAAAATTTTGAAGCAAAATTTAAAACTAGCCACATTAAATCTTAAAGCAGAAAACTCATATAAATTCTGTAGTAATTGTGGAAAGAGATTAACAACTATTTTTAAAGTTTCACATCATGAGTGATATAAATATAAAATAGAAAATATTAAAAATCCAGTTGAACAATTAAGGCAAAATACCTTATTAAAATGAAAAGATATTGTTCGCTTTTCAAAATACTGAAGTAAACAACACAAACGAGTTAAAAAACTTTTATCTAAAGGACAACAAATTTCTATTGATGAAAAGAAATTTGAACCACTTATATCTGTTGCTACATTTCTTGATTATTATAAAGAGCAATTGGAAGATAAAAATGCTTTTGTCCCTACACCGCAGGCTTTTTATGACTTTATGGATTGTGATTATGTACATGAAATAGATTTTTCAATATTTATTATTAAATCAAAAAGAGGAATATCTAAAGCTCATTGAGATAAACAGCAAAATAAGAAGAAAAAGCCAAAAGGAACTCAATCAACAAAGATTAATTTTGGAATTTCTATACATTTAGCTCCGCTATCTATAAGAAACAGAGAAGAGTTTGGTCATTATGAAATGGACACTGTAATACTTAATTTAAGAGCTAAATGATGTATTTTAACATTGCTCGAAAGAAAAACGAGAATGTTATTTGGGATTTTAACACGGCGAGATGCTGAATTGGTTAAAGAAGCGCTTATTACACTAATTAACCATCATAATTTAACAATATTATCTTTAACCATTGATAATGGTTCTGAAAATGTAAAGTTAAATGAAATTAAACAAATACCAGTTATTTATAAGTGCGATACATATTCTTCATGACAAAAAGGAAGCATAGAAAATGCTCATAAAAAAATCAGAAACTTTTTACCAAAAGGCAAGTTTCCTAGATATGTTAATGATGAATATATTTTTCAAATGTTTATCGCAATAAACGACCAATATAGAGAGTATATTGATGATAAAACAGGTAGAAAAATAAGACTAAAAACTTCAGAGTTTTTCAATAGTTTTATTTAAGAAAAATATCGCATTTCCAGCCCCGGCTGTGTTTTTGCATACTCTTTTTGCAAATTTAGTAAAATTTCTACAGCAATATTGAGGAACTACTCAATTTTTCCCTTTGGTGGACGTTCAACTTTTTAATTAATAGGTTTTATTCTAACATATGGTTTATCAATGAATAGAATTATTGTTTATCATATATTGCAAAAAAATAATTTAAAAGCTTCAAATTTAAATTTTAATTCTAAATTTTGAAATTGATATATACGGCTTAACTCAACATATCCATATTGAATATTTAGATATTGATATCATGGATGACAAGCTATGGAAAATGGGTATAATGAAGATTTGGAGATTAAATTATTATAATAATACTCATTTAAAAAGTTATTTTTACTTGTATTAAAAATACATCAGCATTATTTATCTATGCTGATAAAAAAGATTAAAAGCAACAGTTTTCAATAATGCTATTTAGGAAAAAAATATATTTCTTTGCTTCATTTATATTTAAGTTTGCGCAGAAACTTGTCACAGCTTTAAATATTTATTAATTTATTCTTTTATTGAACATTCGATTTTTAATTAAGAGATATAAATAAACCCTTAATAATGGTTATTATGTGAAAAGGAAAAAAGTTTGCAATAATAATATTTTATAGTCATCATTTTATAACATAACAACATAAAAATATATTTAAATAACTATAGAAGGAGATTAAATTGAACATAACAATTAATAATGAATATAAAAAGGAATCCGAAAACCTACAATTAAATTGCACTGAACGAATTAATGAAATTATTAATAATTCAGAATATATCGAAGTATTCATGACTTGAATTAACGGACTAAATGATTGAGAAAAAAATAAATTATTATATCTTTATGATTTAGCTGATGATGTTAACAAAAATAATATGTTTAAGAGTTCTGCTTTATATAAAAGTATAGAAGCAAAGCTAGAATTTGGAAGAATTAAAAGTTTGGATAAAACCATTAACAACAAAGAAAAAGATGAAATTTTTAAATTAAATTCAATTCAAGATGCAGTATCCAACCAATTAAAAAAATTATCTAATTGACATAAAGCAGAAGCAGACAGGCTAGCACATAAGAGTTATGTAGAAGGATTATCCGGCAATACTGTGGGGTTATTAACGCAAGTAGGCACAGGTTTTGCGTCCAAATATGATTCAGACAAAGTCACAAAAAATAAAGAGATTTTCTCAGAGCTTAATGATTTTGCTTGCGGAATATCAAAATATTTAAAGGTTTTATCTGATAATTTTCAAGATTATCCGAATAAAGAGAAATATACTACATTTGATGAATCTATTAGTCAATTTAAATATCTCAATAATATGAAAGAGGCTATTGAAAATTTACTTATAATTGTAGAAAAAATAAAAGAAAGATATCCAAAAAGATATAAGGAATATAATGTTGAAAGTTTTAAGGAACAATTAGAATTGGTGAAAAAAATAATCGAAAAAGAGAAATCATGGTTATATAACTATAGCGATTCTTTTATTCCTAAATATGCAAGTTATTAATTATGATAGAAAAGCAAAAAAAGATTTTTTTAAAAAGAAATATTTTTATTTCATTTTTAGGCGGGTTGTTTTTCTTTTTAATAGCATGATTACTCACAATATTATTTATATATTTGAATCATTATTATGTTCTGAATTATTTTATAGCTGATAGTCAATCTATTTATGAAGATTGAAGATATGTTTTATTTGATGTTATTGTTATTTTAATGACAATCCCGTGAGCTATATTTACGTTTTTCACCTGTTTTGAATTATTCTTTAATTATATTTATAGATCTTTTAAACAATGACGTTATATAAAAGAAAATAGATTCCCAAGCAAAATAAATAAAATTGAATTATTAGTATATAAATATTTTTATGTTAAGCCGCAAGAAGAAATGGAGAATAGTATTCTTGTTTCAGAAATAAGAATCAAAAGAATCAAAAAAATATTTAAGTGATTTCCTTATATTTATCCGACTTATTACATTATTCTTTTAATTTTGGATATAACTTTGCTAATATCTGGAATCAGTCCTTTAATAGGAGGGTTTTATATATTGTTTTGAGTTGCTTTATCAATTCCTTTCGGTATATTAATAAATAGATCGATTATTTACCATATATTACAAAAGAATAATTTAAAAGCATCGCAATTTATTTTTAATTCTAGATTTTTAAATTGATATATAAGATCTAATGCAATATATCCATATTGATTATTTGTTTCCTCATACAAGAAATGAAAATCAATAAGTAATGATTACACTGAGAAATTAACTTTTCAATTAAAATAATGTTTCAAAATCAGCAATTAATTCTTGCTGGTTTTTGTATAAAAAACCTGTCTTAAAGAATTAAGACAGGAAATAAATTATTTATTTGGCTTTTCTAAAAGAAATTCATTTTTTACAACTGTTATTATATTTTTGACTTCTGGGATTAAGTCACCTTCAATAATTTTAAGAGCTATATAACTTTCTAAATGTTTTTGAATATATCTTTTAATTGGTCTAGCACCATATTCTGGATCATAAGCATCTGAAATAATCTTATCTATAACTTTTTCATCAAAGTCTATTATAATAAGTTTATTTTCATAAATCCGTTCTTTTAATTTATTAAGCTCTAAACGAATAATTTGTCTTAATGCTTCGGTTGAAAGTGGTTTAAATTGTACTATTTCATCAATTCTATTAATGAATTCAGGTTTCATAAACTCAAGTAATATTTTTCTAAGTTCGTTAAGTGGTACTTCACCATTTTGTTTAATAATTTCGCTAGCAGCTAAATTAGAAGTCATAATTACAATTAGATTACGACAGTTAATTATTTTTCCACTCGAATCATTAATAATACCGTTATCAAGTAATTGTAAAAATACATTTAGCACATCAGGGTGGGCTTTTTCGATTTCATCCAGTAAAAGGATTGTGTACGGATTTTTTCTAATTTTTTCAGCTAAAGTACCTGATTCATTAAATCCAACATACCCAGGAGGAGCGCCAATAATTTTAGCAACTGAATGTTTTTCCATATATTCGGACATATCTAAACGAATCATTTGTTTTTCACTATCAAATAATTCATAAGCTAATTTTCTAGCAAGTTCGGTTTTACCAACTCCAGTAGGCCCAAGGAATAAAAAGCTTGCTAGTGGTTTATTAGGGTCATTAATATTAGCTTTAGTTCTTAAAATAGCTTGTGAAACCAATTTAACAGCCTCTTGTTGTCCGATTAAAACCTTATTAAGATTTTTCTCCATATTAATTAATTTAGTTTTTTCGGTTTCAAGTAATTTATTAACTGGAATCTTAGTTCATTTAGAAATAATTTGAGCTATTTCTTCTTTAGTAACAATATCTTTAATTAAAGCATCCTTACCACGGGTCTTTTTCATTAATTCTTCAAGTTTGGCTTGCTTTTCAGGTAATTCACTATATTTAATTCGAGAAGCTAATTCATAATTACCATCATTTTGAGCATTATTCATTTTGAACTTAAGATTTGATATTTCATTTTGCAATAGTGAAATATCATTTAATTGCGCTTTTTCATCATTTCATTGTTTAGTTAGTTTTTCAATTTGCTCAGTTAATTGTGCGATTTTATCATTAAGTTCTAAAATAACAGCATCATCTTTTTTATGGGATGATAATAAAGCGGCTTTTTCAACTTCGAGTGTAATTCTTTTTTGTTGAGCAACTTCTAAACTTTCGGGTTTAAAATTCATTTCAGTTTTAATAGTAGCAGCTGCTTCATCCACAAGGTCAATAGCTTTATCTGGTAAAAAACGATCGGTAATATATCTATTAGATAAATTAGCTGCAGCAATTAGAGCGTTATCATCAATTTTTACTTTGTGATATTGTTCAAGTCTGCTTTTAATTCCACGTAAAATAGTAATTGTATCTTGTACACTAGGTTCATTAACATCAATTCTTTGCATTCTACGTTCAAGTGCAGCATCTGTTTCAATATATTTGCGGTATTCATCATAAGTGGTTGCACCAATTAAATGCAATGCGCCTCTAGCCATAAGCGGTTTTATAATGTTAGCCGCATCCATTCCTGATGAAGAACCAGCTTTACCGGCTCCTATAAGCATATGAATTTCATCAATAAATAAAATAATTTCATTTTTAGATTCTTCTACCGCTTTAAGCACTTCCTTAAGGCGTTTTTCAAATTCTCCTTGATATGAAGCTCCAGCAATTAGTGAGGCTAAATCAAGTTCAATAACTTCAGCATTTTTTAAGTTTTCAGGAATTTGACCTTCAAGGATTTTAAGAGCAAGTCCTTCAACAATAGCCGTTTTACCTACACCCGGTTCACCGACAAGAACAGGGTTGTTTTTAGTTTTCCGACTTAAAATACGAATCATTCTTCTGATTTCTTCATCTCTACCAATAACTGGTTCAAGTTTATTTTCTTTAGCTAAATCAGTTAAATTTCTACCGTATTTTTTAAGCGGACTTTCATGTGGTTCATATTGCATATCCATATTTACCTCCTAATAAAATTCTATCACTAATATGGAAGGTATATTAAATGTATAATAAAGCAAATATGTGGTGCATAAGTTAAATATTTAAAATAAAAAATATTAAAAATGTGGAAATTTCCACAATTTTATAGTAATTTTTTCATATTTTGGCTATATTACTAAAATAAGACTATACTTAAAATAGTTAATAATGGAAAGAGGCCAAAATGAAGATTAAAAAAATTTTAATTCCAAGCTCTGCTATATTGCTTTCAGGAGTAACAGTATTAAGCATTTCGGCACAAACTAATAAAGAAGCTGAAGCTTCAAAAGCTTATGAATGAAATCCAGATGTGAAAATTAATATCAATCAAGAACAGCTATCAATTTTAAGAAATTTTTATTCGCACTATTATAAGAAATTAGGTGTTTCGGATTGGTACAGAGATTTTAATTCTGAAAATATAAATCAATTATCACAATTTAATAAAGTGGGGATATTAGAAGTTGATAATAATCAAATTAAATATTTACCTTCTACAAAGAAGAATTTTAAAATTAATTATTTTAGCACTCCTGATAAATATGATCTGACAAAATTACACGGGACGGCAGTTGCTTCTGTGATAGGAGGGGACACTGGTATTAATCCTGATGCTAATATTTATTATGCAGGAATGACTAAAACAAAATGAGAAAGCTTATATACTTGAGATAATATATTGAGAAAAAGATTAAATTGATTTGTTGAAAATGGTGTTAATGTTATTAACATGAGCTGAGGTCCGAGATTTGAGTTTAATCCTGAAGTGAAAAACTTCAAGTTAGAAAAATTTAATACACATAAGAATGTAATAAAGAGAAAAGATTGAATATCAATTTTAGATCCTGAAGAGGTTATTGATAATTGAGAAACTTATACCCCTGCTGAAATAAATGGTATCATGAATAAATTAAGAAGCAATTACCTCGAGTATAATGATTTTATTGATTACTTCAAAAGTTTATATTACATACAGAAATATCAAGACGAAATTAAAGCTGGATTTAATTTCGAATATGCTACTGATAAAATCTTGGAAGAATATGCAAGTAAGTATGATTTAATAATTTTAAAATCTGCTGGTAACGAAAATGATGAAGACAGAATGTCGATTTATAATAAAATTAAATTAATCAATAGCAAGTCATATGAACAAATCAAAAATGAAATTATTGTAATGTATGAATTTCTAATAAAAGATATTAAATTTCGTGATTATTTACGAAATGATATCTCTAAAGCAACAAGCCATAATGATTTAAAAAGATTTGATGAATTATTATATTATGTAAACTACTTATATCATCATAATTTAGATTTATATAAGTTATTCCATAAGAACTTGTACACAGATTTTGTTGATACAGAAGCAATGTTAAAAGCTTTTGATGATATGTTATATAAAAAAGATCCTAAAAATGTAATTTATGTGGGTGCTGTTGATTTAAACAATAAACCTACAATATTTAGCTCTTTTAATAATTCTGTTTACAGCTCAAAACCATTTATTAGTGCTTACGGATCTTTTCCTTTACCATATGATATTCTTTCAAAAAATAATAACCTTAATTCTAGAAAATATAAACTAATAAATTTTACTAATGTTTCTCAACACAATATAAATGATGAATATATTCAAACGTTAAGCAAGCTATCAAGGTTTGCAGGCACAAGTATGGCTGCACCTATGATTGCTGGTCTTTTATCTCTTTACCAAACGAAAACTCAACAAAAATTATCTATTTCAGATGCGATGCTATTATTATCTACATCAGGTAATTATGCAGCAACAACAATTGAAAAATTTTATTCTTATGATTTTGATTTTAATGTTAATAAAGAATTTTGAAGATACAATCACTCTAAAAATAAAACTGGCTTTGGAATTCCTAAATATTTTAATATGCTAAAAATTAACAATCAAGAATTAATCAAACCGTTATTTAGTGATAAAGTTTCTTCACATATCGAATTTAAAGATAATAGATATTGAATAAATAAAAGCTTTTCTTCTGCTGATCTAAAGAATTATGGATATATAAATAATTTGGAATTAACTATTTCATTTGAAAATCCCTCATTAAATGTTTTAGATCATTATTTCGAGGATATCTATTCCACAATAGCTACTCCAATGGAAAAGAAAGCTTTACAAGTTATAATGTCGTTAATGACAAATACAAAAGACAGTAACTATCATTTGGAAAATTTATTAGATTTTACTAGCAGATTACAATTTTATGACTCTGAGAATCAAATTTATATAACGCGCGAAAAGAAAAGCAATGCTATTTATGCTTCGACTGAAAAAGTATATTATGGAAAATATAAATATGAAAATCCTACATTTGATATAAAAATTTCGCTCCCGCAATTTTCAGCAATATTGGAATTACTAGATAAAGAGATTCCTACTTCATGATTTAATAGTTTCTTGGGCAAAAAAGTTGACTTTTATCCTGAACTAGATTTTGTTAAGGAAACATTTAAAAAATATTACATTAAATACCTTGACGAAAAAGCTAACATTAAATATGTACTAAAAGTAAATGAGGCACAATATGAAAAAAAGAATAATTAAATGACTTTCAATTTTATCTCCTACAACTATCCCTTTAGTAGCAACGGTTTCATGTTTACCGGCTTATACTGATATAAATGATGTTTTAATGCAAATAAAAGGATATCAAAACAGAATTCATATGGGATATAACAAATATTTTGATATGGGGAAAGTGTATGATTTTGTACGCTTTGTGCAATGGCTTCAAAAAGATAAATCATATGAACAAGAAGCTAAATTATATCTTAAAGAATTAAATAAGACTGTAAGAATTATAAATTCTACTTCGAGTCGTTATAGTAAGTTAAGTCAGTCACAATGATTAAATATTAATTTAGTTAATAATTATCTTCAAAGAATCTTACAATCAGATTTGTATCGACATTTGGAAAGATGATATGGTAATGTAATGGTTAACGCTGTTGCTATTAAGGAATTTAAATATTCAAAGATTAGTAATTTGCAACCTATTTTTAGTGATAACTTTAAATACTTTACAGATACAAGAAATATTAAAGAAATAAATTTATTAAATGAAATTAAAGAAAATAAAAATAATTTAAACTTAAAATTTGATTATGTTTCAAAAGCTAAGATTTTTACAAATTTAATGAGTGGTTTAGAAAGTTTGGATAGTAATGCAATCTTTTCTGATATTTCTAAAACTGCTGATATGAAAAATTGATGAGATAATGAAAATCAAATTTTTAACAAACATTTCCAAGGAAATGTAGAGGTTGAATTCTTTAAAACAACTAAATACAAAAATGCTCCGTTTTCATATTTCAAAAATAATCAAGCTATTAATCCTGTTAAAAATATCAAAATTCAAGAAGTTGTAATACCAAATAGAAAGAACTTAAAAGAATTATTAAACGATAAAACTTTTATTAATTCATTATCACCTAGCTTAGATAATTTAGAACAACGAATTGCTGAGAATTTTGACCCAATATACAAATATAATGAAATTTTGGATAAGAATGTTTTTGACCCAAGTGAAGTGATAGAAAAATTAAATCCTAATGTTAAATTTTTCAAAATTTCATTACCATTACATGTTACAAGCGATAATCCGAGAGAAAGTTTAAAAGTTTATAGTTTTTATAATCAACCAAATAGTATATTTATTGAATATACACCATCACAATTTACTTTGAGTAACGAAATGAATAACAAAGATTTTATTTCATATGATGATTTTGCTAAGAAATATTCAAATCTGTTTGTTGACCAATACAAAAGAGCAACAAGTTCTTTAGATAAAGAAGCTTATTTAAATTCACTATCTGATTCTTTAGTAAATAATAAAATCAATATTCAAGGGAATTATAAAGCCGACAATAGTAAAGTTTTAGATAATTTGGAAATTATTGTACCTATTATAGATAATGGTAAAGAACCAAAAATATACTTTAATTCAATGTTGGATAATATAAATAAATATACTGGCGAAATCATACTTCCTAAATCGTTTGAATATAACACGAATATGTTAAAAGAAGAAAAAGAATACTTTAGATACGAAATTCAAAGAAAGCTAGAAGACTCTTGAAAAATGCCTGATCCACAACCATATAATTTAAATATACTATATGATTTAACTAACGAAGAAATGCTGAAAATCTGAAAAGAAAAAGGCTTTGAGCAAAAGAAATAAAACTTATTCTTAAAAAATAAATACTAGTGATATCTTGATTTAGGACACAAATGTTGGCCGTATTGCACCATATGCTTTGAAATAGCATATGGTGTTTTACATTCTGAATTTCTTTGTAAGCTTTTTTGTATTATATTAATCAACAATACTAAATGATTAATTGGAGTAATAATTCTAGTTATCTTATATATAAGATTCAAGCAACGTGCAGCACTCACAGCTAGGGCTAAAAGTGAATTTACATTCTTGAATTTTTTAAAAATATACTAGTAATAGATTTTTATCAGAGGATAAGAAAAATCCGTTAGGAGAATATCCTAACGAATTTGTGATTATTTTTTAGTTAGTATTAGTAACATTCCTGAACTTCAAATTAAAGCAGAAACTATAAGGAGTCACGCTCATCATGGGAATGAATTTGAAGCTTTAATATTTGAAATAATAGCAGATTGGAATACTTTATCAATATTTTGGAATGCTTCTGATTTAACTAAGTTTTGAATATTGCTTACATCTTGTCGAGTAATTTGATTTTTACCTTTATTTACTATATTAAAGTAATTATCGCTAGCAAGTTGTTCTTGGAATGCTTTGTATTTATTATTAATATTATCAAGAGCACTGATTGCTTGATTAAATGCATTAGAATCTTTATTAATTAATGCAGTTACAGCATTTATAGTATTGTTTGCTTGTGCTTTAAAGGCATTTAATTTATTATTGTATGCTTCAATTAAGGCTTTATTTGTTGGTGAAGAAGCAGTTAAATCATTGCTTGATGTAATTGCGTTTTTAAGATTTTCTAATGCATTTGCATATGCTGAAGAATCCTTAACATTTGAATTTAAGTATTGTTCTAAAGCATCAGAAAGATTCTTAAGTTTACTAATTCCATCAATTAAAGCTTGTTGATCTTTAAGATTATTACTGTTTGCCCCATTATTAATTAATCCATTTAGAGCATTATTTAATGAATCAATTGTACTTTGTGGGAATGAATTTCCATTTAATGCATTATTAATTGCATTATTTAAATCGTTAGTATTAGATGCAATTGTATTATTTTGATTAATAGCATCTTGGATAACTTTTTGTGCATCAGCATATGAAGTTTGTTGGTTAAATTCATTCTTAATTTTATCTTGTTGTTCAGGTGAAAGATTATTAAGTCCATTTAAGATATTATCAATTTGAGGTTGCTTAATACCATCATTATCTTTAAATTCTTGATCAGAGAATTGTGACATATCTTTTTTAAGTGCTTTAAGCTTATCAATTGCATCTTGTAATGCATTTGTTAGATCTTTATTTGTGGTTGAAGATTGCTTCTTAGCTTCAGCTAGTAATTTATTAGCTTGAGCAAGTTGATTATTATAAGCTTGTTGCATTGCTTTAGTAGCATTATAGAATGAATTGCTGTTTGGATAAGTGTTTAAATCATTTAGGTCATTTTTAGCATTGTTAATAATATTGTGGTAAATTTCGTTACCATTTAAAGCATTAATTGCATCAGTTAATTCTTGTTGTAAATCACCAATTGCGCTTGCCTTATTGTTTTGATATACAATTCCATTAGTTTTATTAATTACATCATTAACTGTTTGCATTACTTTATTAAATGCTGCTTGTTTATCGATATCTGCATAAACATATCCAATGTTTGAAATAGGATTTGCTTTTAAACTTTCAGGAATTGTAGCTACGTATTTATTTAAATCATGCATTGCACCATCTAATGCGTTTGCTTGTTGAGAAACAGTGTTTACATCACCTATAGTTGTAGCTGAAATAATAGCTTTTTGTAATGCTGCTTTTTGAGCATTATTAATTCATTTAAGGTTGTTTAAATTATTTAAGGCATTAATTTGAGCATTATTTAATTCTTGGATTTGAGCTTGTTTATTAGCATCCTCTTGAGAAATATTTGCATTATTAGATGCTGCTTGTGACTCTGGTAAAGTAGGAGTAAATCCTTGTACAGGTGAAGTTAAACTTGGAGCATTTTGAATTGCGATATCAAGTTTGTTACTATTTACTCTATGGTTAAGATTATCTAAAGCATCTTGCATTTGTTGATATGTTGCATTTGGATCTTGTAATACTTTAGTTGCATTAGTAATAGCATCTTGTAAATTATTTGATTTAGGATTAATATTATTTGCTTTGCTTAATGCATCTTTTAAAGCATCCTTCAAGGCGTTTTGAGCTTGTTGCACAGATTTAATTACATCTTGCAGTGCTTTTGCAGCATCATCATATTGTTGCTTACTTAAATCATTATTTGCATGAATACTATTTGCACTATTAATTGCTTGTTGTAATTTATTAATTAAATCTTGTTGGGCTTGTGAAATATTTCCATCAGGTTTTAAAGTATTAAGAATATTATTAGCCTTATTTAAAGCATCAGAAAGATTTTCTTTATCTAAAGCATTTTGCAATTGTTTTTGAGTTTGATTAATTTGTTGTGTTGTAGTGTTTTTGTCATCATAAACTTTTTGAGCTTGAGAAATTGCATCTTGTAATGTTTGTGAAGGATTTGCGATGCTGTTAGCTTTATTTAAAGTATTTTGAAGATTATTTAATGCTAGAGCTTTATTTAATTCATCTGCTTTAGTATCAAAGAAGTTTTGATCTTGAGAAGTATATTCACCGTCTGGATCATTAAGCATTTGAGATGCTTTATCCATTTCATTAGAAAGCTCAGGTGAAAGTGGCTTAATAGCATTGCTATTTACATTATCATAAGCTTGGAATAATTTTTCCTTCTTGATTGCATCATTTAATTTAGATAATTGTTCTTCATATTGTGAAGTGCTTGCGTTAGGGTTATTAGCAACACTTTGTGCATTGTTTAAAATCATATCTTTAAATGATTGTGAATTTTTTAAAGCTTCAGGCAAGGTATTAATAGCATTTTGCAATTTATTTTGAGCAGCGAGTTTTTCAAGTTGTGAAATATCTTCAATAATTTTAGCTGCTTTTGCTTCAGGATCTTTCACATCTTCTTGAGCTGTTTTAATAATGTTTTCTAATGCTGGATTTTTAGGATTAATATTTAAAGCATCTGCAATTTTTTGGCTTAAAAGATCTTTGAGTTGTTGAAGTAATTTTTCAGCCATTGTAGTTACTTTATTTAAAGCATCTGCATCAGCAACATACTCAGCTTTAGTTTTTAAAGGAGTAGCGGCTAATTGATTATTTGCGATGTCTAAAGCTTTTTGCAAGGCATCTTTTCTTTCTTCAACACTTAATTCATGATCTTTTTGATCTTCTGGAATTACAATTGAACCATTATTAAGCAATTGCATAACATCATTTGCTTTATTGATAGCATTAACAAGAGGTTCTTTAGTTGTTGCTTCATGTAATAAACTGGTTGCTAATTTAACAATATCATCAACTGAACCAGTAGCAGCTTGCAATGCAGGTGTTTTAGCATTTTTAAGGATTTGTTTTAATGCTTCTGAAGCTTGCGCTTCATCAATATTGTTGTAATCTTTTACAGCATTAAGGATGTTTTGAGCATCATCATAAATATTTTGATATCCTTGTGATTTATTTTTATCATTATTAGCAACTGAAATAGCTTGTTGTAAGTGGAAAATATCTACAGCAGTATTTAATTTATCTGCTTGTTGTTTAATAGTTTGCTCTGTTGTATTAATATCATCATTTTGATATTGGCTTGCAGCCGTTGCAATAGCTTGTTGTAATTTATTGTATTGTTCACGGTTTCCTGGATAAATAGGAAGCGGAATTGAACTAGCTTGTTCAAGAGCTTTAGCTAAAGCTTCTTTATGAGCAATGTTTAATAAATTATTCTTATCATCTTGCAATATTTGATTTTGTTTAATAGCACTTTCAGCTGTAACCTTATTATCCTTAAGTTGTTGCATAGCTGTGTCATAGGCGTTTTGAGCTTGTGATAATGCTTGTTGCAAGTGTTTTGAAGCCTCAGGATTTTGTGCCTGAATTTGCTTAATTGTGTTATCTAAATCAGTAGCTGTATTAGTTTGAGATACAATACCAATTTGAGTTTTTAAATCATTAATTTGTGCATTAGGGTTGTTAACTAATTCTTGAGCTTTATCATATGTTGCTTGGTTATTTGGAAGTGAATTAGGAAGTTTTTTACCTGCATCAATTAATTCTTGTAATTGCTTTTTAAGATCATTAGCTTGCGATAATGAATTCATTGCATTTTGTAAATCTTGTTGAGCTTGAGCAATTTGTTGAGGTGTTGCAGATAAATCATTTCTAACTTTATTAGCATTATTAATTGCGTCTTGAAGTTGAGTATTATCATTTGCACCAGTAATTTTTCCAGCATCATCAATTAATTTAGAAAGTGGTTCTTTTTTAATTGCATTTTGTAAAGCATTAATTTGTTCTTGGTATTTAGCTGAATCATTTTGATCTAATGTACCTTGAGCTGACGCAATTGCATTTTGAAGAAATGGAGATTTTGGATCTATCTTATTTGCTTCGTTAAGTGCATTTACTAGTTCATTACGTTTAATAGCATTATTTAATTGATCTACAGCACTTTGTACTTCGCTTGGTGTTTTAACTGTATTTAAAGCATTATTTGCTGTTGTGATAGCATTTTGTAATTCAGGTGAAATAGGTTTTTGTTCATTAGCTGAATTGATTGCTTTTTGAAGTGAATCTTTCATCACAATGTTTTGAGCTTGTGCAAGTTTATTATCCAAGTCTTCTTGTGATTGAGGTTTACTTAATCAATCAAGAGTTTGCTTTTTGAATTCTTGGGCTTGTGGTGAAGATTTATCATTAATTTTATCTAAAACATCTTTAATTTGTTGAGTTGTAATAGCTGTTTGAAGTGCCTTAATCGCGTTATCAAGGTTTGTTTTTTGTTTATTTACAGTACTTACGTTTGCATTAATTCCATCACCTTGATTTTGTGGATTGATATCAGTAGCATCCTTGAGTTCATTATTGAAGTTGCTTAATGCTTCGTTTTGAGGCATTTGTTGAATAATTGCTTGATACTTATCTTTTAAAGCGTTTGCTGCTGTAATTGAATCTTGTAAGTTACCCATTGCTTCATTTAATTCTTTAGCTTTCGCAATAATAGGAGCTAATGAATTAAATTCATTTACGCTAGATGCATCTATTTGAGAGTTTAAAGCTTGTTTTTGAGCATTATTTAAATTAGGTTCAGCGGAAATTTTATCTTTTACTGCTTGTTTTAAGGCATTAAGTATCTTATTATATTCAGCATCTTTTTGTTCCTTAGTAATATTTGTAGGCACATTAGAAACATTTGTAATTTCACTTACTTTAGCTGGTGTAAGGTATGAAGAAATGCTTGGATCAATATTTTTAATATCATTAAGCAATTCTTGCTTGTATCCATTAAGAGCTTTATATTGTTTATCTAATTCGTTATATAAATTAGTTACTTCTTCTGGTGAAATATTGTTAAATTTAGCAAAATCGCTAGGACTTACAGCATTATATGCAGCCATAAAAGTATCTTTATTTGTTGCTAATTTGAGTAAATTAGTTTCTTGTGGTGTTCCAGGGAAAATAGTTGTTTTAATTGTATTAATTAAACTATTTAATTTTCCGGTAATTTCATTTAATTGGATCAAACTTTGTTTATTAAGATTTGCGCTTAAATCATTGTGTAATACATCATTTACATTAGCAAATGTGTTTCCAAAGAATTTATCAAGTGCATTAATTTTATCCATAGTAAATACATTATCACCCTTAATTGCAGTGGTTAAAGCTTGTTTTTGTGCACTTGTTAAGTTTGAATAAATTGTATTAGCTGAATCAATATTTGAAATATAAGCTTGTTTATATTTATTGATTTGAGTTACTTCATAATGAATACCTTGTAATTTATTTAACACTGATGGGTTTTGACCAGCTTCAGTTAAGTAGAAGTTCATTTCACCATCTTGCAGTTCTTTTAATGCGGCAGCAATATCTTTTAAGCCTTGCTCAGAGATATATTGTGCATTTTTTTCTGCTCAAGCTTGAAGTTTAGGAATAATAAATTCTTTATTTCAAGTTTGATATACACTTGCATCAAGGTTTAAATTATTGCTATCTTGATATTTAAAAGTTGCAGGATTAAAGATATCGCTATGTGATTTAATAAAGTTATCAACATCAGCTGGACTTCAAAGTGCATTAGCATCTTGCCCCATGTTAAAGTATTTATTAGCAAATTTTTCTGGGTAGTGAAGTGCTGCTTGATATCTACCATCTAATTTAGTAAATAATTCATTTAATGAAGCAATTAATAAATCAAGTTTAGATGAATCATAAACAAATTTATTATATGGGCTTGGTTTTTGCAACATTGTAGGAATAAACGCTGCTGGAATATTTAAATCATTGTTAGTTGTAGCGTTTAAATTATTAGGCACTGCTGGTAATGAAACTTGTAATACTTGCATTAATGTTACAAGGAATGGGAAAAGATTTTGACTATTTTGTGGTAAGGCAATATTTGAATCCTTAATTCATTCTAAAGCATGATCTTTATTACTAATTCCATAGAATTGCCCATTACCAAAAATATAGTCAGGATTTTGATATGTTCCATTAGTATTTTGGTATTTGTTGTCACTTATAGCACTTGTAATAAGGTATTTATTAAATAATGCTACTAGTTGTTTCATTTTGTCTAATTCCGCATTTAATTCAGTATTAATTTCAATTAATTTAGGATCATCTTCACTATTGTTTGTGGTATTGCTAATTAATCATTCAAAATATTGGTTAGCTAAGTATGTTTCTTGTGCAACGTTTAATCCATTTGAAATACTTGGAGCATCGTCTTGGATTTTATCACTATCACTAGATAGGGCATCTAATCATTTGATAGCTAGTGGAATTTTTGCAGCCCATAAGTCATAGAATTGAGCAACTTGTTCTTGTGTTGTAAATTGAGTTTTGTAAACAGCTGCTCCAAATGCTTGAAGTAATTTATTTCCAAAAGTAAAGAATTGAGGTTGAGCTAAGTTTCAAGGCTGGTCTTCTACTTTAGGGTAAGAGTTATTTCCGTTTGCTAGATTTTTAGCAGCACTTTGTCATCAGTAGTTAACTGAACCTGAAGCTATTGTGGTGTTAGGGATATTATAAACATAATATTTATCTTCGCTTACTTCATAAGGAAGGTTAGGGTGTGTACCATTTGAAGTAGTAATTGTTAAATCATCTTGTTTAACTGTGATTAAGTTATTTAAATCAATACTGTTGGTGTAAGTGAATTTGACAATTGATGCATATTGTTTTGTTAAACTATTATCTTTTTGAGAATTTACTAAGTTTTCAAATTTAGCAGCAGCAGCAATTATTGCAATTTTTGCTTCACGTAATGTGTAATTTTCAAGTAATTTATAATCAGGGTTTGTAGATGTTAAAATTTGATCTAATTCATTATTAGCTCATTGTTTTTCTTGAGCTGATATATTTTCTAAACCATTAATAAAGGCTTTAGCATTTAAAATATCCACATTAATTGCTTGATAAGTTGTTTGAATTGCGACTGGATCAAATTGTTTATTGTAGTTTAGAATAATGCTTTTTTCTGAGTAAGCTGGATCAACTTGGGCATTTCCTGAATATATTTTTGTAAGTTCATTTAATAATTTTTCAGTTTCATCTAATTTGGTTGTGAAAGCGAAATAAGTTGAAGTTGAATCAGTTGAATGAATGTTTTTGTAAGTTTCACCCTTAACAACTACATATTTATTATAGTAACTTTGCGCTTCAGAAATCTTTTGTTGTAATGAAACTAAAGCTTGCACATAGCTAATTACATCAGCACGCTTAGTTAATTTTAAAACTGTATCTTTAAATGCTGTTTTGTATCCGTTATTAAATGAAGTTAATGCATCAATTTTACTGAATGCTTCAGTAATAAATTCAGCTGAAGTTTGATTTTTATTTTCAAATCCTGGATAAGCTGCATTCAAAGTATTTAATGCTTCAGTAGTAGCGTTTACTAAGTCTTGAATTTTCTTAGCTGAATCATTTGAGTCCTCAACAGTGTTGTTAACAAAACTTGGAGTTGAAACATCTTTTCATTTAGCTAAAGCGGCTAGAGCATTTTTTAATTTAGCTTGATCTTCTGCTGGTGCAAAAATGTAATTAATGTAAGCTGAAATTTTATCTTTAGTTTGACTTCCGACTGCTTGTTGGTAATTATTAAATGACATAAAGTCTTTAGTTACAGCATTAGTTGCATCGTTTGGAGCAGCTTCATAAGCGATAACTGGATTGTATAATGCTGAATTCGTTTGATCACTTTGTGTAGCATTGTAATCAGCTTGCATTAAAGTATTTAAGTATCCAATTCAAGCATCATTGTTAAAGTCTTTAGCTTTTCAATCATTAAAGACTGCTTCATTAAATTGATCTTTTTGAGCTTGTAATAAGGCTTGATTTTTAAAGTTAAATGAAGGGTATAAAACTCCACTACCAGCTGCAGTTCCGTTTACACTTCTAGCTTTTACAATTTCACTTAAAACAGTAAGTTTTTTATATCCATCACCAAAGTTTCATTGCACAGCAGATTCAAAACGGATTACACCATCATTTTCCATTGAAAATGGATCTAAATATGTTCCTCCTAAGTTTCCATCTTGTGGTGGATAAGCCGCAAGGTATTTAGTTGTAAATCCAGATTGTTGATCAGTTGAGAAGAAGAAACTATTTAAGTCTGCATCTGTATTAACTCTTCTAAGTCTAAGTTTAGTAGGATCTAAGAATGCTGAAATAGGTGTTCCATTTGGATATTGTGATGTCATTCAATTTAATGAAGACATTTGTTTCATTTCTTCAGGTCATTTACTTACATCAGTGGTAAATTCAAGATTAATTGTATATTTTCCACCTTTTTTAATTGCTGTTTTAAAGGTATCTCCCTTACCTTGGTTAATAATTTCTTGTGGAAATTCAGCGATTTTATATTTGTCGCCTCATCATAATTCATAACTATAAGCATTAGGTAAGAAATATGTGTCAATATTATTTTGTTGTAATATTTGGTTTGAAGCTGGATATTCTTCAATTTGGATTTTCATAGTTCTATAATCTGAACGTTTAAAGTTTACAGATTTTGAGAATACTGCATTACCATTGTTATCCATTGAGGTATTATATTGTCCACGGTAAAAGTCCATGATAGCTGTAATACCAGAAGTATCTTTATCATCATACACGAATGGATTTGAACCATTAGCACTACTATAATTTACATTATCAGTAGTTTCAAATTCCATAATAACTGTAGGAGCTGTAGCCCCGTTTCTGTAGTATCATGTACCAGTTGACATTTGTCCATAAATTACTGAACCTATATTTTTAAGGTTTTTTACATAGGCAGAATTTGGATCGCTATTTGCTGGTAAAATACTTCCTTGTAATCATCCATATTGTTGACTCGGAGTTCCGGTTCCACTTCCTTGCTGAATATCAGTGACTGTTTGCAATGAAGTGCTTGGATCATCAATAGTTTTATATCATAAGTTATTAAGTTGGTAAGCATTTCAATATCCGTTTGAAGCTCAATCATAACCTGGTGGGTTGTATTGGAAACTCTTTTCAGTGTTATTATCAACCGTAACTACTGAAGTATTGAAGTTTTGTTCAAGGTTTCAAGAGTTATTAGCTTCATTTGGATTATTTGGATTAGCTTGCATGACAACTGGATAGTTGCTTAAAGTTGGTTGTGAATTAGGATCTTGAATAAATTCTCAAGAATTCCCAATTTGTCCATTACTTGGTTGAAGTTCAAAATTATTGTTTTTGTAAATAACAGACACACGAAGTGAGTTGTTAACTAATTGTAAATCCTTAGTTAGCGAAACACCAAAACGTAAGTTCCCAAATGCATCTGGTGTAATACCTTGACTTGCATTTTGAACATTAGTGTATTGTTCTGGGTTTTTAGGTGGATAAAAGTTGTTGAATGTTGCTCTTCATCTTCTGGTTTTTGGCTTACTCATGTTATAGTAAACATTTGAACTATTTCAATCTGAATTTACTCCAGGAGTTGTTTCGACAATGTTGACGACTTGATTAAAGCCTAAGCTCGCAACACTATTAGGTCCTTTTTGTGGATTTAGTGAATTAGTTGTAAGTAATGTGTGATACCAACCAGCATTGAAGTAACCTGCACCATTTGTTCAATATGTCGAAAGTGTACCATTTACATCACTAAATTCATAGTTATCACTACTTGGAGTAAATGGAAGATAGTATGGGTCAAGATTATTTTGTGGTCCTGTTTTTGTAAAGTCAATGTACTGATTGTGTACATAGCTTCCAGTGAATTCATCTGTAGCACCACCGCCAAATGTAACTACAGTATTACCTTCAGTGTCAGCTGAAATAACAGCAGCTAATGGGAGAGTTAACGCTGTAAAACCAGTAATTGGTAATAAAACTTTTTTGACTGCTTTTTTCATATATCCTTCTTATTTTTTTTGTGTTTTTTAGTATACATGCTGTACCATTCATATATACTCATAATTATTATATAACAATTAAAATTGTTATATAAAGCTGGGCAATGTTGAAAATGTGAAAAATTTCCACATTTCCACATTTTGACTTTTATGACTATATTTAAGGATTAAAAATTTTTCATAACGCTTAGCGAATGCTGATAAAATGTTTTAATTTTCATGTAGCTTATTACTACAAAGTAATATAAGAATATGCAGGATAAATGTACTTAAATTAAAAAGAATTTTTCAAAGAAATTTCCATATTAAGCTGATTATTAAATGCTATTTTTTCTATGTAATTTCAAAAAACCAAAATACTAAAAAGTCTATGTGCTAGGAATATTAGTAAAAAAGATATTATCAAGTTGGAAACAAAATAAAAAAACTCTCAATTTCGAGAGTTAAATTTACATAAGTTTGAAAATGAGCTTAATAAGCGTGGATTTATTCTTGAATTTTAACTTTCTAAAGACAAAGAAAACATAATTACGAACTTTTCTATTCTTAAATAGCGAAATTTTTAAATTTGCACTAAAATCTGCTAAATTATTATTTTTAATTATGTTTTTTACCACTAATCTAATAATTACGTTAATTACATCAAGAGTTTTGAGTAAGTAATCATCTGAAAGTACAATAGCAAGAACATCTTGCATTAAGTTTTGAATTTGAGATTCACTGAATTTTTTATCAGTTGCTTTTGAAATAAAATATTGAATTAATTTCATAGAAGTTTTATAGCAAATATCTTGTGCGAATCATAAGCGAATTCATTTTAAAGCATACATTGAGCTGTCAGTGTAGAATTTTGCATATTGTTGACGACTTCCTGAACTAGTTAATGCGTTTAAAAGGCCTTGATATGATTTAATATCTTTGTTATTAAGAATAATTTCCTCAATAATACTATTTACTATCATTGGAATATCATCAGTGAAGAAATTGATTAAAGGCTTTTGCGTTAGTATTTGTTTAAATTCAATAATATCTTGTTCATAATCGTAATTTAAATGTTTAGCTACACCAATGGTTAAATTGCAAATAATACTAATTAATTTAGGTGCTAAATAACTTGCTAAGTTGAATGAAATAATATTAAGAATTTTGATTAATTCCGCTTTGTCATAGTTAATTAAGCTTGAATTTAATACTGCATAAAGCGATTTAAAAATTAAGGTTTTATTTTTTAATATATGTGTGATAGCTTTAAAAATATCATTTAATTCAGTGTGATTTGATTTAATTAATCCATCTAAACTTTCTTGTAATTTGTTTAATACATCGCTAAGTAATTCGGATTTGATTCCTGTTTGCATAATTTCATTAACTAGCTTTTCTAATTCAGTGTGCTTGTTAATGTAATTTAGTAATAATTTATCTTTATCAAGTATTTTGTATAAGTCAGTTTCAAAAATATTATATGAAATATTTTTTGCACTTGCTGTAATTCATCCAGTGAACTGAGTAAGGCGTTTTGGATAATTTTTATAATTTCTTTTTGGTAGCATTGCTTTATCGAAATCATTTAAATTATCTAAAAATCCTTCAGTTGTTTCACTGAATATATCGGCTAAATTATCAACTGGTTCTAATTGATATTTATAAAACTTATAATCTTTAGTTCAAAATATTTTGTTAAAGTCATAAATATCTAAATTTGAGATATTAACTTCCTTAGTTGAAAGTTTGATGTAAAGATCCATAGCCATTTTTTTATAGGCACGATAATTAGGGTGAATATCATAATAAATTGCGGATAACTCACTAGCATGTTGATGTCAATATTGATTATTATAAAGTGAAACGAAGTTAAGACCAGATTTTGAACTGATTTCCTTTAAGTTGTTATTAAGTAGACCAATAATATTTTCTAATGTATTAGTTTTTAAAACTGTTTGTTGCACTTTAAAAATATGTTTGTCTAATGCTTGCTGCAACATTAAAAACGGAACTGGATAAGAAATGATATTTATATTTGCATTTGGAGAAGCAAATTGCTTAATGCGGTCGACAAATTTTTGTAAGTTGCTAGTAGCTATTGACATAATTTCATCATATCCAGTTTTGACATAGTCATAAAAGATTTCATAACCAGTATTGGTTTCGATTGCATCTAATAGTTCTTGTGTGTGATTATTAAAGATATATCAAAATACTAAATAAAAGAAATCCATTGCACCAATGGTAATAGTAATTAAGTTTGCTTTTGCAATATTTTGCATAACTTCATCACGAGTATAACCTTCTTTACTTAAAGCATCAGCCACAATATTATGTGGATCAACTTTAGTTACATCCTCTTCTAAATAATTGATTCAATCAGTTATACTAGTTCCGGAAACTGCATAGTTTGCAAAATAACTTAATTTATTAGTTTTATTTAATATTTCAGCAAAATAGCTTCCTAATGAACTCCCGTTAACAACTTTTCCATCTTGAAATTGACCTGGATAATCCTTATCAATAAAACCATCAAAACCAGCAGTGATAGAATCACCTAAGGCTATGTAATAGACTTCTTCGTCTTTTTTAATTAAGTTTGCAGAAGTTTCTTTAGTTAAATTGCTTAAGTTATCCTCGATTACTAAATTGTATTTTTGACGGATATTTCCCTCAATTTCAATGCGGTCTTTTTCAATTTTGTCTGATAAAACTTTCCCAAGCATTTCAAGAGCTTTAATTAATAAATCACTTTTTTTCATATTTGACTCCATTAAAATTTTACCTTAATTTTTACCTAAAAAATTACTGATTAGTCCTATATTGGTTAAAAAATGCTTTTTCCACATCATTTCCACAAAATGGAATAGTTTTCACTATTTTTAGCAAAATTTTTTATAATATTAATGTGCAATATATACAAAGTATATATAACAAGGAGGAACAATGTATTTAGAAAAAGTTAAATCAGCTCAGAAGGCTTGGATAGCTTATGTAGTAATATCAATTTTTGTATCAATTGCTACTGTTGGATTTTTCTTTTTACCTGGAATATTGGTCGGGAACATGGATTTCAAGTTAGAATGATTGTTGAATTGATGAACACAAGATATTACACACATTGTCGGAATAGTAATTTACGGTTTATTTATAATTGCGGTGTCAATTGCTTGATTAGTTGCATTTATCAAAACATGTATTGCTGCTTCAATACCGGTACAATCCGGAAAAGGTGTGACAATTGCGGGAATTATTTTATTATTCATCATCCCATTAATTGGATTTATTCTTGTTTTAGTTGGACTTAGCCAAATTAAAAGAGCAGTTATTACTGGACAATTTACATATTCACCAAATATGTACTACCAACAAGGACAATACAATCCAATGAATAATCCTAACTTTAGAAATAATGCACAATATAATGGGCAAAATCAAGGATTTAACAATGACCCATATTTTAAAGGATAGAAATGAATTTAAATATTAAAAAAATTAACACAGCTATTGGATTACAAATAGCATTACTTGTACTAGGGGTATTATCACTATTTATAGTAATACCATTATTTGTATCTTATATAGGATATGCATTATCTATTGCAAGTTCTAAGGGTGATACTGCTGGTGATATTGATGCACTAATGAGTAAAATGGTCGCATTTGTAATTGCAACCAGTGTATTTTCATTAGTTTATTTTGCAGTATTAATACCTGCAGTTATTTATGTAATTTTATCTGCTACTTTACCAGATAAATCATTTGAATATAACAATGCAAAAACATTAATTTGAATTGGATTTGGACTTTCATTCTTAATAGGTTTTATAGGTAATATTATTACTTTAGTAGGACTTGTTAAAGCTAAAAAAGTCTTTATGCAAAAACAACCTGAAATTTTTTAAGGAGTATTTATGAATAAAAATGTTCAAAAAATCACTACTGCTATGAATATGTGGATTGCTGCAATTGTGCTAGCTTGTATTGAAGTCCTTATTTATGTTATTTTTGCAGCAGTTACCATAAGTTCAGTATCAACAAGTGCTGTATCAGGTACTCCAGGAACTGGTGCTTCTTTAATTTTCTTAGCGTTTGTGTGAATAATTGGAATTGCAATTTTTGTGGTAGGTATTTTAGCTTTAGTATTTACAGCTTTAGCTGCAACAATCGAATGCAATGATCCTAATTATTTATCAGCAAGAACTTTAATGTGAGTAGGATTCGGGCTTACATTTATCACAGGACCAATTGGGGCTATTATAGCTTTAGTTGGATTAAGCCAAGCTAAAAGAATATTTAACAATCCAGAAGTTGTTGTAGTAGTTGAAGAAAAAGAAGAATCAAAAGAATAAGAGGCATTAAGTTGACAAGCAATTGTCAACTTTTATTTTTCCTAATTTTGCTTAACAATAGGAGTAATAGATTGATATATAGTCTTATTTTGCAAAATAAAAATGCAATTGACTTGCATTAATATCTATCTTTGGTTCTTAAGAAACATAATACATTTCTTAAGCTTGTTCTATATACATAATTTGAATATCATTCTTTATCTTTCATTTGGTATGTTCATCTGTATTTTTCTCAAGTTTTAATATATTTAACTCTACCAAAGAATTGATAATACATAAAGATTAATACCCCTAGGATAATGAAGATAATAGCAACTACTGAGTAAAGTCCATATGATTCTTCTCTAAGTGGTTCCATTGCAGCACGAGTAACACCATATCAAACTAAATATAATGCTCCTGTAGCTCCAGGTTTAAATACTCCAAAGTAATTAAATACTCAGCAAAGTAAAACGTACCCAACTAAGTTAGCGATACCTTCATATAAGAATAAAGGATATCTATAAGCCCCAGGAAGTCCTAAAGCATCAGTGGTTGCATCAGAAATATACATGTTATCAGCAAATGTATGACCGAGACTAATTACACTGCTTCCATCTCAATCAATTCTTCCATAGACCTCATGGTTAGCGTAGTTTCCGAAACGACCAACGAATTGTCCGACTAAAACTGCTGGTAAAATGTAACTAAAACATTTTCTTAAATCAACGTAATTTCTTTTAGTATATAAATACATAGCATCCAAGACAGCGGCTAAAATAACCCCTCCTTGAATACTCATTCCCCCTTCTCACAAGGCATACCAGTGCGAACCTGGAAATGGATTTTGTGGATTATAAATCAATCTTTCAATTACATAACCTAAACGACCACCAAAAATCCCTGCTGGTACTGTAATTATAATTAGCACAAATAGGATATTTAGATCTCATTCTTCTTTGTATCAGAAAAAGAATACAGTTAAAATAGAGAATAAGAATCCAAACATAATCATCAATGAATACAAGTGCATTTGATAATTACCTACAGTGAATAGAATTGTTGGAGTTCCTTCGGCTATCGGAGCATTTGGTAAATATGAAGGTAAATTATTCATCGTTCTCCTTTTGTGCTCTTTCATATAGCATATCTACTACATTCATACCTGCATTACGAGCTAAATAAGTATTAACTGCAGCTTTAATTAATGAAGCTGCTGAACCACCCTCTTTAATAGGTATTTGCATTTTTTTAATGCTTCTACCAAAAATTGGGTATTCTAAATAATCAGTTCCCAGACGGTCAAAATCATTTTTACCTTCTTGACGAACTAATTCAATGACTAAATCAATAATTGAGGATTTTGCAACAGAAGACACTCCATAAAGTTGAGTAATGTCTACTAAACCAATCCCTCTGATTTCAAGGAAATTACGAGTAATTGCAGGTGAAGAACCAATAAAGATATTTCCGTTATCTTTAATTAACACAGCATCGTCAGAAACTAAAACGCTACCTTGTTGGATTAATTGTAAAGCTGCTTCAGATTTACCAATTCCACTTTCTCCGGTAATAAGCACACCAGTACCACCTATAAGAACTAATGTACCATGTACTTGGGTCATTTCACCAAAGTAGTTATTTAAATATGAACCAATGTTAGTTGAAATGTAAGAAGTTGACATTCTAACTAATGCAACTGGGATTTTGTATTTATTAGCTAAATCAATAACTCAGTTGATAGCAGGCTTATTAAATCCTTTAGATAAGATTACAAGCGGAGGTTTACGTCTAAAAACCCATTCGATTGCTTCACAAGCTTTCTTTTTACCAATAAGTGAAAATCAAGTTGATTCAGCTGTACCTCAAGCGATAACGTTTTTAGATAAACGATCGTTTTCAAAATGTTCAGCAAGTTCAAGACCAACTCTTTTGATAGCGGGTTGATAAATATCATTAAATTCTAATTCAACATCTCTACCATTAATTAACTTGAGGTCAAAGAAGTCAATTATCTTTTTAACATTTATTTTCTTTTTATCTTTACTCATAAGTGTCCTTAATTAAATATTTATTTAATTATATATTTTTAATTTTTTTATATAAACATAAATTTTAGGTAATATCAAGGCGAATTTAGTAAAAAAATCGTTGCATTGCAACGACTAATAAAGGATTTTTCTAAGGAATTCTCCAGTATAACTTTTTGGTGATTGAGCAACTTGCTCAGGTGTTCCTTGAGCAACCACTTGACCTCCGTGAATACCTCCATCAGGCCCTAAATCAATAATGTGATCACAAGATTTAATTACATCTAAATTGTGTTCTATGACTACCACAGTGTCTCCACCGTCAACAATTCGATTTAAAATAGCAATTAATTTCTTAACATCATGGGTATGAAGTCCAGTTGTAGGTTCATCAAGTACATAAACAGTTTTACCGGTTGGCTTCTTTTGTAAATAGGTAGCAAGTTTAACTCTTTGTGCTTCACCACCTGAAAGTGTAGTTGACATTTGACCTAGTTTAATATATCCGAGTCCAACATCATTTAAGATTTGTAATTTTTCAACTATTTTAGCTTTGTGTTTGAAAAATTCGAGTGCTTCTTCAACAGACATATCTAGAATTTGAGAAATGTTTTTCTTGTGATATAAAATTTCAAGAGTTTCACGGTTATATCTTTGACCATCACATTGATCACATTGCACAAAAACATCGGGTAAAAAGTGCATTTCAATTTTAATGTATCCATCTCCAGAACATTTTTCACATCTTCCGCCAGGGACATTGAAACTAAAACGAGATTTTGTATATCCTCTAGCACGAGATTCAGCTATATTACCAAATATATCCCTAATATCATCAAATACACCTGTATAGGTAGCTGGATTTGATCTCGGAGTTCTTCCGATTGGAGATTGATTTACTGCAATAACTTTATCAACATTACTTAAGCCTTGAATAGATTTAAATTTAGCTTTCTTGTGGCTTAATCCTTCCATTAATCCGAGTGAATATTGAATACCACGAACAAAAATTTCATTAATTAAAGTACTTTTCCCAGAACCTGAAACACCAGTGATACCTACTAATTTACCTAGAGGTAAGGTTACGTCGATATTTTTCAGGTTGTTTTCTCTTGCACCCTTAATAATAATTTCGTTTCCATTTCCTTTTCTACGATACAATGGAACTTCAATTTTTCATTCATGGGAAAGGTATTTTCCAGTAATTGAATTTTCATTTGCGATAATGTCTTCTAATTTACCTTGAGCAACTATTTGTCCACCATGAATTCCTGCTTGTGGTCCGATATCCACAATATAATCAGCCGAAAACATTGTGTCTTCATCGTGTTCAACCACAATTAAAGTGTTTCCGATATCCACCATTTTTCTTAAGGTTTCAATAAGTTTTAAATTATCTTTTTGGTGTAATCCAATTGAAGGTTCATCAAGAACATAAAGCACTCCGGTAAGGTTTGAACCAATTTGAGTAGCAAGTCTAATTCTTTGAGCCTCACCACCAGAAAGTGTTTCAGCATTACGGCTTAGGGTTAAATAATCTAAACCAACATTTTTTAAGAATCCTAAACGATCTAATAATTCTTTAGTAATTAAGTTAGAAATTTGTTTTTCACTTTCACTTAAAGAATTTACAAGATTTTGTATTTCGTTTAAACAATCTTCAATTGAAAGCAGAGTAAATTCATAAATATTTTTACCATTAACCCTTACTGCAAGAGCTGATTGATTTAATCTTGAACCTTTACATACAGAACATTCAAATGATCCCATGTATTTTTTCAATCATTCTCTGATTCTTTCTGAAGAAGTTTCATAATACATACGTTGAATTTTAGTAAGAATTCCTTCGATAACTCTATCTCTACGAGTTACATTATTGGATGATGAAACTAATGTATAAGCAATTGGTTCATAGCTTCCGTATTTAATAATGTTTACTTTTTCTTCAGGTAAATCTTCAATTGCTATATCAAGCGGGATGTTGTAATGTTTAAGTAATTGTTCAAATTCTTGTCATTCTAAATTTTGTGTATTAATTGTATTTTCAAAATATTTAATTGCACCTTCTTTGATACTTCTTCAAGGCTCGGGAACAATTGAATCAAAATCTGCTTTAAACTCTACTCCGAGCCCTTTACAGCTTTCACACATTCCATAAGGAGCATTGAATGAGAATAATCTAGTTTCAATTTTAGGCATATTAAAATCTTTATAAATACATGAGTGAGTTTTAGAAAAATTAAATATTTCATTAGTTTCAATATTTTGTACACTAACTAATCCATTTGCATACAAGGTTGCTGCATCAATATCTTCAGCAATTCTATTGTAATTGGCTTCATTAAGCACAACACGGTCAATTTGTAAATCAATAGAGTGCTTTTGATTTTTGTTTAATTGAATTTTATCTTCTAATAATAAAATTTCACCATCAACTTTAACTCTTAGATATCCTTCTTTTTTAAGTTTATCCAGTAAATTAGCATGTGCACCTTTTTCACTATCTACAAGTGGTGCATAAATTACTAATTTGCTATTTTCGGGTAGTTGATATAAAGAATTTAAAATATCTTTAGTAGTTTGTGAAGCAATTTCAATATTATGATTAGGACAATAAACTTTACCAATCCGAGCGAATAAAAGTCTGAAGTAATCATAAATTTCGGTAACTGTTCCAACTGTAGAACGAGGGTTATTATGTACTGTTTTTTGTTCAATTGAAATTGAAGGAGAAAGACCTTCGATTTTATCAACATCAGGTTTTTTAGTTCCACCTAAAAACATACGAGCATATGAGGAAAGCGAATCAACATATCTTCTACGTCCTTCTTCATAAATAGTATTAAAGGCTAAAGAACTTTTACCACTACCACTAAGCCCTGTAAATACAATAAGTTGATTTTTAGGAATTGTTAAATCAATATTTTTTAAGTTATTTTCTCTAGCACCTTTAATAATTAATAAATCTTCTTTATGCATTATTCTTCCTCCTCTATTGCTTTATTTTTTTCATCAATTTCTAATTCAAGTAAGATATCTCTTAACTTAATTGCTCTTTCATAATCAAGCTCTTTTGCGGCTTGTTCCATTTGTTTTCTAATTTCATCAATTGCTTTTTGTTTTTCTTTTTTAGTAACTCTACCCTTATTTTGTGATTTATTAATAATAGCTTCAATTGCATTTGAAATATCATGACCTTCAATCGGTTCAGGAATTGGCTTAATAATAGTTTTAGGAACTATATTATGAATACGATTATATTCAAGCTGCATAGCTCTTTTTTCATTATTATCATCGATACATTTTTGCATGCTTGGAGTTATCTTATCTGCATAAAAAATAGCTTGCCCATTTGCATTTCTAGCTGCCCGACCAGTAATTTGGATTAAACTTTCAGCGTTCCGCATAAATCCTTCTTTATCTGCATCCAGCACAATTACTTTAGAAACTTCTGGTATATCCATCCCTTCACGAAGTAAGTTAATTGCGACCACTACTTCATAAGTTCCTTTTCTGAGTTTTCTAAGAATTTCATTTCTAACAAAAGTATTAAAGTCTGAATGTAAATAAGCTGACTTAATTCCTTTTTCAAGTAAATAAGTAGATAAGGCTTCTGCTTGTTTTTTTGATCAAGTTAAAATTAAGGTTCGAGAATTGCTTTCTCTTTGTTTTATTAAAGTATCATAAATATCTTGAATTTGATCTTTAGTTGGTTTAATGATTATTTCAGGATCTACTAACCCAGTAGGACGAACAAAAAGCTTTGCAATTTTTCCTTCAGATTTATTTAATTCATATTCTCTAGGTGTAGCTGAAATATAAATCTTTTGAAAATCAAAAGCATTTTCTCATTCATCAAAATTTAGAGGTCTATTTTCAAGGGCCGAAGGTAATCTAAATCCATAATCAACTAAGTTTTCTTTTCTACTTCTATCACCAGCATACATTCCACCAACTTGTGGGATAAGTTTGTGGGATTCATCAATAAACATTAAAGAATCTTTAGGAAAGTAATCAAGTATAGTATAAGGTCTTTGACCAAAATCTCTACCATCTAGATACATAGAGTAATTTTCAATACCTTTGCAAATCCCAAATTCCTTCATATCATCCATATCATTATGAACTCTTTGAGAAATTCTAGAAGCTTCCAAAATTTTTCCTTCTTTTTGGAAATATGCAATTCTTTTATCTAGTTCTTTTTGGATTTTTGGAATTATTTCATCATAAACAGTGTTTTCAGTAGCATAAGCATTTCCGGGTGAAAGTACATAGATTTTATGTTTCTTAATTACATCTTTAGTTAGTGGATCGATTTCAGCGATTTCTTCAATTTCATCTCCGAAAAAAGAAATCCGAATTGCGATTTCTTCATTATCGGCTGGGCGAATAATAATGTTATCACCTTTTACTGTAAAATCTCCAGGTTCCTGAGTGGTATCATTACGGTCATATTTGATTTGAATTAATTTATTAGTAAATTCTTTAACTGAAATTTCTTGACCTTGAAAAAATCTGAAGAAAGAATCTTTATAAACTTCAGGATTAAGTGCACCATAAATTGCACTAACGCTAGCAACTACAATAACATCTTTTCTAGTCATAAGTGAGTTAATTGCACTAAGTCTTAAAATTTCAATTTGTTCATTAGTTTGAGAATCCTTATCAATATAAACATCAGTTGAAGGAATATAAGCCTCAGGTCTATAATAATCAAAATAAGATATAAAATATTCCACAGCATTTTCAGGAAAGAATCCTTTTAATTCGCTGTAGAGTTGTGAAGCTAATGTTTTGGTGTGAGAAAGCACAATAACAGGGCGGTCAAATTCTTTAATAACATTTGCGATTGTAAATGTTTTTCCTGAACCAGTAACCCCTTGAAGGACTTGCTCTTTATCTCCGTGTTTAATTCCTTCAACTAACTGTTGAATTGCTTTAGGCTGATCTCCAGTTGGTTGATAATTTGAATGTAATTTAAATATTCCCATAAGTTCCTTAATTATATTATTTTTTAAATATTGTTTAAGTATAAAAAGCATTATAAATATGCTAAAAAATATTTTTTTTGCACTTTTTGCAATTTAAAGCAAAAAATCGTACAGATTATAAACACACCACTGTACGATTTAGATTTTATTAGTTGAATTAACGAATTAACGTGTACTTCATCTAAATGATTTAGCTGATAATCCGATTAATAGAATACTTCATGCATAAGGTAAAATGAAGTTAATTATATTTTCGGCTTTTGACCCTATGTATAAGAGGTCTTTAGTAGTTACACCGCTACTTGCTAACATAATATATGAATTAGATAAGTTTTTAAATTCTGATCTTTTCATAATTAATTCAGTTAATTGATGAGCATTTTGATTTAATGTATCTAAAGTTACATTACTAATTAAATCTTGAACAAGTTTAGCTTCACTTCCATTTTCTTTTGGTGAAATAACTAAGTTTGTAATGAAATCTTTTGCTGAAGCATTATTATTTAACACTTCTTCTAAACTATGCGCAACACTTTGTTGAATTACAACTTCACTAGGTACTATTAAGGGTTGATAAGATTTTAAAGTATTAATTGAACAATATAAATCTGAAACATTAAATATATTATATTTTTCAAATGCTATGCTAGTGTATTCTTTACCAGCAATATTATTTAATTTATGAAGCAGTTCATTTATTTGAGAAGCAAATCCTTCACCTTGAATAATTGGATATGTTTTTGAAACCGCTGTATATTTAGCAATAGATTCTAAATAAGCTTCTAAATCACCAACAGTATATAGTTCTGTTCCATTAAGTCCGAAATTAACTTCTTTATTATTTATTTGAGCTAAATATGAAAGTGCAGCTTTACCTTCAAAAGCCATTTTGTTTTGTGTTATTGGCGATTTGAAAGGAGTTAAATATGATAATCATCACATTCCTTTAACTTCTGATACAGCTACCATTGGGAATACTTGTCCAGTTAAAAACATAGAAATAATTAATAAAGTTGAACCGATAGCTTGAATCATTAAAATAGATTTGGAAACAGAAACTATAAATAATCCAACAGCTAATGATACTAAGGTTAAGGTAAATAAAGAATAAATTAATCCTCAGATTTCGATTTGTCCAAATAGTTTTTTGAGCGAACTTAAAGTAATGTTATATTGTGTTCCACCTATCATTTGTTCATAAACAACTTTTCCTTCATTAAAATAATTTGGACCAAAAATAATAACAGCAAATAGTAAGGTTCATAAACCACTAAAAAGCATAATAATGAAATAATATGATGCTACATATAGTAAGAATCTTAAAGGCTTAATGTTAGTTGCACCGATTCTTTTTAATAATGTAGATTTCTTAAACTCAAAAATTGCAGTTGGTAAGGAAACGCAAGCAATTGCTACTGGACCAATGGTTAATGAAGACGAAATAATCATAGGATAATTAAAGATCAATCCACATATTAGAATGAAAATAATTGGATAACCAAAAGCGAAAAATGGACCAACAAAGGCTTTTCAAAAATGAATGTTTATTAATGCAAAAATTCCGTTAAAGCTCGTTTCTGTTTTGCTTTTAACTCTAGCTTTTTTATTTAATGTTTTCATATTTATCCTATATATTTATCCAAACAATTTGCTACTGATCCAAAATTCTTTATAACATCTTCTTTAAGTTGATCTAAAATAATTCTTCCTTTGTGCATTATTATAATTCGATCTGCAATTAATTCAATTTCATTAATATCATGTGAAATTAACAAGATACTAGATTGATTTGCGATAGCAAACTTTTTAATAAAATGAATTAAACGAGATTTTATCTTTATGTCTAAACCAGTGGATAATTCGTCTAAAATAATTAATTTTGGACAGTGTATTATTGAAAGTAACGCATTTAATCTTTGCTGTTGACCCCCAGAAAGAGAAGAAGCTTTATTAAATATAAATTCATCAACTCCAAAAATTTTAATTAAGTTATCAATATCTTCTTGACCTAGTGCGCTACCGTAAATTTTTTGCATAGATTTAATCACATCGCTAACACTTAAACCTTGTGGATAAGAAGAATCTTGAAATTGAATCCCGATTAATGAATTAGTATTTGATTTTTCATTTTCAAAGTGATATACAATCTCTCCTTTAGTAGGTTTTGAAATACCTACTATCATTTCAACAGTAGTAGTTTTACCAGCTCCATTTGAGCCTAATAATGCAACATTTTGCCCTTGATATAAAGTTAAATTCATATTATTTACTGCTTTAAATTTCTTAGCTCTTTTTAAACTAAATTCTTTATCTACAGCATTAATACTAATTAATTTTTCTAAGTCAAATTCTAATGTTTTAACTGCTTCAAAAGTTTCGACTTTATTAGATTGCTGTTGCAATTCTTGCAAAAATTCTTTTGAAATTTTTTGTACATTTTTGATATTTTCATTCATAAAGCATTCCTTAATTTAATTATATATTAATATTAGCTTTTATATTATTAAATAAGTTGTGTAAAAAGTCTATTTTTAAGGCACTTTTGGTTAAAAATAATAAAAAATGCAACCTATTATGATTGCATTAAATATGAATTTTATCATTTATCAATTGATCTACCTTCAGAATCTTTTTGTGCACCGCAGACAGCTAAAATAAAGTCTACAAGTGCTCAAACTCCTAATCCTCCGGCTGTTAATAATTTAGCGATTCCTAATCCAATTCTTCCGGCATAGAATCTATCGATTCCAAATCCACCTAAAAAGAATGAAAGCAATGTTAAAGCAAGTCTGCTTTTATTTGAACTTTGCATATTAACTCCTTAATTAATTTTTGTTCAATAAAATTATATTACTTTTTAGTATCTCCTTTTATAATTAATGTATGGAACAAACAAGAAAAACAACTTTTCATACTTGAGATAAACTTAGGAAAGCAACACTATATGCTGGAATTTGTGTAATATTACTTATTTTTATCGCAACCTTGTGAAAATGAGGAATTATTTCAAATAAAATGCAAGAATCAATTGCAAAATTAAGTGAGCAAGAAAAAGAAGTATTAATTAAAACAGACAACATGCCTAAAATACTACCAAACTTTTGATCTGTAACTGGAACATTTACTTGGATTAGTAATTTAACTGTAGGAATAACTTTAGTATTATTTGCTATTTATCCAAAACATTGATTACATCAAAGAGCCTTATTTTTAGCAAATACATATATCACAATTACTTTTATTGTTTTTTGAACATTAATTTTCCCAGCTTCATTTAAACATTTTGAAGCTGATGTATTTTTTGATTCATTAATCGTGCATTTTATTAATCCGCTTATTTGTTTTGTTTTTGTGATTTTAAATCGTAAAAAAATTCAAGTTACAAAACTTACTATTTGACTTGCGAGTGTGGTAATGGTAGCTTATTGAGCTTTCGCATTAATAGTATTTTTCATCGGAGAACCAATTGCAAATCAATTTGCTACAGTTGCAGGAGTCAAAAACATCTATGACGCAGGTAAATTAGTAGTCTATAAATTCTTAAACTTTAGACAACCACTATTTTACAAAGGTTCTTCAACTGGTATTGTAGTGTTACTTAATTTTGTGATTTTTGTAGTTGGATTCTTCCTTACACCAGGGTTAGGATTTGCTTGAAAATATGCTTTAAAAATTAAGTATGATACTACTACACAGCCTTGAAAGGTTTACTAAGAATTAGCAGTTCAATTATGAACTGTTTTTTATATATAAATTGCATAATTTAATATAATTAAAAAAATTATGATAACAGAAGAATTAATTGTTAAAAAATCTCGCTTTATTGGATATTTATATCCAATATCAGATAAGGAGCAAGTTAAACAACTACTTAGTGAGCTAAGAAGAGAACACAAAAAAGCTCGTCATGTATGTCATGCTTATTTACTTAAGCAAAATGGTGCTGAAAGCGCTGGATTTAGTGACGATGGTGAACCTAAAAACACTGCAGGTAGGCCGATATATGAACTAATTAATTTAAAAGGTGTATCTAATGTCTTAGTAGTTGTTGTTCGCTATTTTGGTGGAATCAAACTAGGAGCTGGTGGTTTAATTAGAGCTTATCGTGAAGCTGCTTCTTTAACAATTAATAAATATCTGCAAGAGAAAGGAAATAATGTTAAAAATTAATTATCAAAAACCTGGAAAAGGAATTATGCTTAAAGCCGCTTATGAAGGAAAAGATTTTCCACAATGAGTTGCTAAAAAACAAGGAAAAATTACAAATAACTTAGAAAAAAATACAGCATACGTTTACTTTGATGAAAAACATCAATCATTAGACGAAATTGCTGCTTACTTCAAAACATTTACTGAAGGAATTAACTTTAGTTATGACATTGATGTTGAATCATTCGTTTTATCAGAACAATTTGATTTTAATCAAGTACTTAGAACAATTTATTCAAAAGTAGAATTTTCAGCTGCTAAATTATTTAAGAAAACAATTGAAAAAGAAGAAAAAAGCAAACACGAAGTTAGCTTATTTATCAATAAAGAAGCTAAGGAGTATCAAGAAGAAATTAATAAACTTGCAATTATTGCTAAAGCTGTTAATGATACAAGAAATCTTCAAATTATGCCTGAAAACTTCTTAAATTCAGAACAACTTGCTGCTAAAATTGCTTCAGATTTTAGTAATATTCCTAATTTAAAAGTTGAAGTATTAACTAAAAATGAAATTCAAGAATTAAACATGGGATTACTTCTTTCAGTTAACAAAGGAAGTACACATGAACCTCGTGTAGTTGTTGTAACATACAACGGAAACAAATCTAATAAAAAAGATCATATCGCTATTGTAGGAAAAGGAATTACATTTGACACAGGTGGTGTAAATACTAAAGGATACCACATGGAAGGCATGAAATATGATATGTCTGGTTCAGTAATCGCTGCTTATGCTGTTAAAGCACTTGCCCAAATGAAAGCTAAAGTAAATGCTTCTGCTGTTATGTGTATTACAGATAATAGAATTAATGCTGATGCTTCATTACCAGAAAATGTTTACCAATCTATGAGTGGAAAATGAGTTGAAGTAGTTGATACAGATGCTGAAGGTCGTTTAGTGCTTGCTGATGGTATCTTCTATGCCGCAGATAGACTTAAAGCTTCAACAATTATTGATGTAGCAACTCTTACAGGTTCAATTCTTGTTGCTTTAGGAAACACATATTCTGGAATTTGATCAACTAATGATGAAAAATTCCAAGTCTTTAATCAAGCAGGGAAAATTGCTCAAGAAAAAATCTGAAGAATGCCGCTACATGAAGATTACAACAAAGGAAATAAAGGCTCAAAAGTTGCTGATTTAGCTTCATGATCACAAACAGTTAGAGTTGATTCATCTCAAGCTGCAATGTTTTTAAAAGAATTTACTAAAGATGTTGATTTTATCCACTGTGATGTTGCTGGAACAGCTGATGTGCAAGGTGAACCACAAGGTGTACTTATTGCAACACTTGTTGAATACGCTTTATTAAACCAAAAATAGTATGTTAATATTTAGTTTTATTTTAGGGTTTTGTGCCTGTTTACCAGTGCTATTTGGTAGTTTTAAACTACTAAGAACTAAAAAAGTTGATGGTTTTTCAGTTATTAGTATTATGGTATCCGAAACTGGATCATTATGCTATTCAATTATGGGATGGAATGATTCAACTTATATAGCAATTTTAGTTTCTGGAGCAGCGGTTTATGCAGCTAATTTAATGCTAATGAGTATTTATTTTGCTTATAGTCAAAATGTTGTTAAGCTAGGCAAATTGCGTTTAAATCATTGATGACAATTTGGGATTAATTTTGCTGCTTGAAGTATTATTTTTGTAGTAGTTGCTTTAGCATTCCACTTCCATCCAGTTGATTCAAAAATATTCCAAGCAATCTTTTCATTCCTAGCACCTGTACTTATTGCAATTGCTGTAATGCCGCAAATTATTGAAACATTTAAAACCAGAGATGTTAAAAACTTATCTCTTCCAATGTTTAGTATTAGTCAATGTTTATGTACTTGCTGAATTATTTGATGATCAATTACAACACATCAAGATCCAACTCCAGCAAATATTATTGGAGTAGCTGCTCAAGTGTTCTTCTTCCTAATTAATATTAATCAGATTATCTTGATTATTTATGAAAGATACCTTAAACCATATAGAGCTAAAAAGAAACAATTAAATTAATTATAAATTCTTAAAAAAGGTAAAATATAAACAATTATTATTAAATTAAAAAAGGAGAAAAATTATGTTTATTAAAAATGTTGATAAAACAAGAAATAATGCAATGTTATTAAAAGCTGTTTTTAAAAATCAAGAATTTCCTAAAACAGTTGTTGAAAAAAACAATGTTGTAACAGAATACTTTGATAAAAACGAAGCTTTAGTATTCTTAGGTGAAGCTGATAAATTCAAATATGAATCTTTATATGCTTTCGCTAAAGGATTCTTTGCTTCACAAGCTAGAGAATACCAAATTGATTTAGCAAGCTTTGTTAAAGGTGAAGTTACTTTAGCACTTGCTGTTAAAGCATTTGTTGAAGCTTACAACTATGTAAATGCTGATATTTACTCAGCTAAAACAGGCAAAAAAGAAGAAAAATTTGCAGTTTCATTACTTTCAGATGCAAACGAAAATGAATACAAAGAAGAATTAGATAAAGCAGTAGTTTTATCTGAAGCTGTAAACTTCGCTCGTAACCTTCAAGTTACACCTCCAAACATTTGTAACTCTGAATGATTAGCTGATCAAGTTGTTGCTGATTTAGCAAAATATGATAACTTAAAAGTTACAGTACTTGATAAAAAAGCTATTGAAGAAAACAAAATGGGATTACTTCTTTCAGTTAACCGTGGAAGTATGTATGAACCACGTGTAGTTGTTATTGAATACAACGGAAATCCAGATTCTAAAGAAAAAACTGTTTACGTTGGAAAAGGAATCACATTTGACTCAGGTGGATACAATATTAAAACAGGACGTAACATGCTTGGAATGAAATATGATATGTCTGGATCAGTATTTGTTGCTTCAGCCTTAAAAGCAATCGCACAATTAAAACCAAAAGCTAATGTTGCAGCAGTTATGTGTATCACAGATAACCGTGTAAACGGAGATGCTTCATTACCTGATTCAGTATGAACAAGTATGAATGGAAAAACAGTTGAAATCAACAACACAGATGCTGAAGGTCGTTTAGTTATGGCTGACGGATTAACATATGGTGTTAGAAAATTAGGAGCAACAAGACTTGTTGATGTTGCTACACTTACAGGTGCTATTCTTGTTGCTTTAGGTCAAACATATACAGGAGTTTGAGCTACAAGTGAAAAAGCATGAGAAGAATTATCTTCTGCGGCTAAAACATCAAATGAATTAGTATGAAGAATGCCTTTAGATGAAGCATTTGCTAAAGAAATTAGAAATTCAGTAGTTGCTGACCTTAAAAACACAGACCTTTCAGGAATTGGGGGAGGTTCATCATCAGCTGCTATGTTCTTAAAAGAATTTACAGAAGGTGTTGAATACATTCACCTTGATGTTGCTGGAACAGCTGATATTGCTTCACGTCCAACAGGTGTAATGGTTAAAACACTTACACAACTTGCATTAAATAATAAATAATAAAATTATTTAACTAAAATATAAGCATATTTTAGAGTAATCTAAAGTATGCTCTTTTTATAAACTTATACAAAGGAACATATATGCAATTAAACACAAACTTGTATAGATATGCTGAGTACCTAAATACAGCAAAAGAACGTTTTTGATCAGGATTTAATTCTTGAATATTATTTGCAATGTTTGGGTTTTATTATATTCATCAATTGCGACTTTATATTTTGTTTTTTATATTTAATCCTATTGCTATAGGTTTCTTCGTATATTCGGCATTCAATTTATATTGAGCATATCTAATTAAAAAGAAATTGAAAAATTTTAATTTTAGTAAAAGATCTTTAGAAAAATTTATACTGAGAACTTTTTCTGAAAGAGAAAAATTTGGATTTTATTATCAGTCATTTAATTCGATATTTTTAGAAAAAATGAATTTGAATTACATCATTCCAGCTTGTTCAGATTGATATAAAAGTTATTTCATAAATAAAAGCAAACCTAAAAAAGTTAAAAAAAATTCATTAAAGTATTTTCAACGACTAAATAAAAAATCTAAAATACCTTTATTAAATTCAAAAAATGATCAAATTATTAAATTATTTTTAGAAGAATATTGAAAAAGACAATTATGGAAATATAGAATATTATCCCTTTGTAACAGAATTTTATATGCACTAGGATGAATAAATAAGATTTGATTTGTTTATGCAATTGGACTTTTAAAATCATTTGCATTCAGAGCAACTCATAAAGGTCCACTTGAAATATTTCTTGGATACAGCACATATGTTGTTCCGGATTTTAACAAGTATTATGTAGATATATCTATTGCAATATGTTTAATTTGCTTTTTTGCTTTAATCGTTGTAAGACACATAAAATATTATCCATTATTTGTGTTATTTCTAATTGATTATAAGCCAAGAATTAAAACAGATAATTTAATACATTTAATTTCTTATTACGACAAAAAAATAATTCAGAAACTTGTTAAATTCACAAGAAAGTATCCTGCAATTTAATTTTAAAGAAAGATTATATTTTATAAATAAGTTTTAAAAATAGGTTTCCACAATTTTGTGGAAATTTTTTGCTTTTATCTCAATATAATGCTATTAATTAGCAAATTTACTATAATAGAAGTAGATATAAAAATAAATTAAGGAAATTAAATTATGAAAAAAAGTTGAAAAATTAAAAATATATTCGCAATTTTAGGAATAGGATTATTGCCTATTGTTTCGACTTCGTTTATTTCAGCAACTATAAATAAAGAAGTAAAAACTAAAAACATTGATGAATTATCTAAGGATAAAAATATTTCGATAAACTCAAAAAACAATTATCAAATATCTGAGTTTGATTATGAAATTTTAAAAGAGTTTTATAAACCATATTATAATAAACTTGGGCTCAGATATCATCTTAACCAATATTCAAAAGGCGCAAAATTAGATAAGAATTCACCATATAATAAAGTTGGTATTATTGAAGTGGATAATTCTAATTTATCATATTTACCATCGAAATTAGTTGATTTTGAAATTAATAAAAAAGAGAATATCGCAAACAATGTATATGACACTCATGGTATAGGAGTAGCTTCGCTCATTGGAACAGATACTGGAATTAATAAAAAAGCTAATATATTTTTTACATCATTAACCGATAATGGAAATGATTATAGAGAATCGTTAGATTATATGGTGAAAAATGGAGTAAATATTATAAATATGAGTTTTGAAACAGTTGATTTTTATACTAAATTAGATTCTAAAAATATAGTGCACAAAGGGCAAGGAAGAAATTTTGAATCCGAAATACCTACAAACACATACGACAAAGATTCTAAGCTTATAACTGATAAATGAATATTTGATGTAAAAAAAGATATAACAAATAATTTCTTTTATAAGCAAAATCTTAATAATTATTTATTTTTTAAAAATTTAGTTCATATAATCAATTTATATGACGATATTATGGGCAATAAAACTAATTATTATTCAATGAAATCTGCAGAGATTAGATTTAATGAAATTATGGATGAATATATTAAAAAATATAATTTAATAATAGTCAAATCTGCTGGTAATAAAGCAAGAAACAGAAATGATTTTCGAAAGTATTGAAAAGATATTACAGAGCATTATGAAGATTTCAAAGAATACATATTATATAATGAAAACATTAAAGGTTTATTTCCTCCTAATATACAAAAATTTATTAAGTATGTGGTAAAAAATAATTCAATCTTATTTAAGATTTTTTGAAACCAAAAAGAAAGATTTTCAGATCCTACATGAATAAAAAATAAATTAATAAATGCAATGGAAGAAATTAATAATTTTCCTCAGGCCCAAAATGTAATTTATGTAGGCGCTGTGGATTATAATAATATACCTACTGAATTTTCAAGTTACACATTAAATAAATCAGAAATATCACCACTTATTTCCGCTTATGGTGAGCATTCTGATAAAGATGATGAATTTATAAAAAATAATAATGAAGGGTTATTGACACGCAGAGAAAGTAATGAGAAATTAAGAAAAAATAATGGTGTGTCACAAAGAGATTATGAATTTGAAAAAACTTACAATGAAATAGCAAATTTTAATGGAACAAGCATGGCTGCACCAATTATTACAGGAATGCTTTCATTATTACAAACTCAAAATAATAAATTATTCAATGTAAGTGAAGCTAAAACATTATTAGTCGCTTCCGCAACCTATGCAAATACTTATACAGAAAATACAAAATATGATGATATTAAGGTTAAAAATGAGTTTTGAAAAAATAATAGATCTAAATCTAAATCGGGATTTGGAATTCCTAAATATTTTAAAATGCAAAAGTTTATTAGCAATAATATGTTAAAAACATTTACTCCAGAAGAATTCAATTCCTCAAGAGGGTTCAATAATGTTTATAGCTCTGAATTTATTGATTCAAAATCTCAAATTGATGCAATTAAGCATACAGCATCGTTTATTTCATATTCAACTGATGAAGTCATTACTACAGAATTGTTGCGAAGCTTAAAAACTCGTACAGAGTGGGAAATGGTAAGCACATTCAAGAATATGTATTTAGCGAAAAAGAATACTATAAAAGTATTTAATGATGAAAAAAATCCAATAGATGTATTTGCTGAGGTAACATGAGGAAGTCAATTACGTGCAAAACAATCTATGAGTCCTAATTCTAACACTGAGAAATTAAATTTTGGAAATTACAAAAAGTCTCATGTAAAATACGAGTATTTTATAATTTCTCATCAATTAGAAAATATTTTAAATATACTTGAACAAGTTTATACTGATGACACAAAGCTAAACCCTAGAGGCTATGATAAAGATATTATGGAAGCCTACATAAAAATGATTTATTGAAGACAATTAGCATATAAAATTAGTTTTTCTTATATAAAGGAGATTCATGAAACTGAATAAAAAAATAGCATTATTGCTTGGGGCTAGTATTTCTATTGGAATAGTTCCTATGAGCATCGTTTCTTGTGCTAAAAATGATAAAAAGTTTGTAGAGGCTGAACATATTAAGAATGCTGAATTATTAAAAACTTTTAAATATGTTAGAAACAAAAAATCAAAAGATGTCAATGAAATAAATAACATTTGAAAAACTATTAATAAAAATAATAATAAATTAATACCTGATAATTTTTCAATTCATTTTGATTATGAAAATATTTTATTTTTACTAAATAATTACTCAAAATTAATTAATGAGAAATGATATCAAGAATTTATAAAAGTTCTTTCTGAGCAGGAATATAGCGAAATTCAACTTAAAGTTCTTAAAAATGATGGTCTAACAAATGATTATAATGATATATTGAATGGATTAGAAAATGAAAAATTAATAAATGCATATTTAATCAATAACTATATAAAATACGTTAAAGGAATATTATATATTCCTGAGAATCCAGATATTGATTTTCCAGGCATAAACAACATTTATACTTCTCAAATGGATAAATATTTAAACATAATTATTCCAAACTTTTACTTGGTTAGAAATATAAATGAAAATAGATTTTTATTAGATAGTGTAAAGTCATTAGATTATATACAAATGACAGATTTATATTACAACACAAAAGCTTATTCTTCAAGTTCTTTCTCTATACTTGACGCAGTAGAAGAAAAGGATGAAAGCAGAAATATTGATGACGAAAATTCTGGTTCTTATTTTATAGATATCTTTTCATCAGATTTCAAAAATAAGTTTGCATTTGAACAAAAAAATAAATTAAATGACTTAGAAAGAAGACTAGGTCAATATTTAAATGATATTAAATTAAGTGATTTGAAAGATAGTGTAAGTTTTAAACTAAAAATAGATGAAAAATATTTAGATGATGCGAATATTAATGTGTCTAATAAAGCAGGCGACATTAATATAGATATTAATATTGAAAGAACTACACAAGGCTTTTATCAATGAAAAAATGAAAATGAGTTTTTAATTAAAAACGCAATAATGCATTCATATTTTATTAGATTAAAAGAAAATAATTGTGATTGTATATTTGACCGTGAATACAATGGTCTAGGGTATTATGATAGTAGAATAATGGATAATTTTTATAAAAAAGAATCATTGAAATCATATAAACAAAAAGATGTGAGCATACCACTTTTAAAATCAAGTTTTGTAAATATTAATGTTAGATTAAATAAAAGATCAATAAATCCTCTTACAGGTAAAGAAAAATTGGTTACAATAGCTTCAATTAGAATAAATAAAAGTTAGAAAAAGCCGTATTACGGATTAAGTAATACGGTTATTTTTCTATAAACATATATCCATCACCTTTTTTAAGGTCTAGAATTGAAATAAATAAATCCTTATTAATTTGTTTTGTAACTATAAATAAGTCAGCGGCATCTAAATATTGAGTATTTGTTGTTATCATATATTTCTTTTTACGTGAATATCCACCAATAACTTCAACAACTGAGAATGTATAAGTACGGTGAGAAAGTTCATTAATTTGTTCAATTAATTCAAATGGTCTATCACAATAAATTTGAGTTTGGACTAATTTATTTTTTGGATAAGTTATATTAACAATAAATGCATTGATAAGTAACATAAAGAAACCTGAAACATAGTTTAAATTAAAGAAAATATCAAGGGCTCAAGGTTTATTTAACTTAGTTATAGATTCTGAAGCATTTTCTAATGATAATGAAGCGGGAACATAAGTTCCTATAATATTAGCTAGAGTAAGTGAAATGAAATTTAGGAATAAAAATACTGTTCCAATATCTTTTAATTTAGCTTTAGCAATATACATACCATAGATATCAAATCCACCTGTAGATGAACCGATAATAATGCAAGCTACAGCTGCAATTCCTTGTAACATACCTCAACAAATTGAGTAAAGGAAAATAGCCATATGTTTCATTGCTCCAGCATTATAGTTTCAAAGAACTATTTGAACCATCTCATCACCTTTGTATAAAAAAGCTTCCGGCATACTATCTTTTAAGTTAGTGAATAAATAAATATCACTAATTCCAGGAATAAATCCAAACATAACCCCAGCAACAGTAAATACTGCTAAGTAATATAAAGTGTATAGTGTGAAACTATGCGAGATCTTTTTTCAAGATAAGATTAATAAAGGTATATTCAAAATAAAATAAATTAATCAGAAACATAAGTTGTAAATAATATAACCTAGTTCAGGATTTTGATATTTTGAAGTAATTAAATAAAGAAAGAAACTACCGACCCCTTGACCAAAAGCTTCTAGCCCTAAGGCATATAATCCAGTATTTTGTAATAATAAAACTCCACAAAGTCCCATTACTAATCCAATAATTGTCATGACTCCGAATTTTTGTCATGGTTTTTGAATTTTGTATAAAAATCCAAATACAAGCAGTGAGCTTTTAATTTTCTGTCTTGTATATTCTTTTTTAGCGCCCATTTTTACCCCAGTTTCTAACTATATTATTTTAAAAATAATATTAGTAATTAAAGTTTATCAAACTCCATAAATAATGTTCATAATAATTTATTTTTTTCTAAAAAACTAGCTGATTAATTACTAGAATTAAATCAATAATTTACTAAAATATAACTATGTATGATAATATAGCAGCAATTAGCTCTGGATCACACATAAATCAACCTATTTCAATAGTTAGATTAAGCGGTCCGAATGCTAAAGAAATAATTAGTAAAATATTTAAAGGGAGAATCGGAAATGATCATAATATCACTTATGGTCATATTTATGATGGAGAAACCTTAGTTGATGAAGTTTTAGTCATGTGATTTTTAGGTAAACAAGACCAAGATGGTAATATGGTTTATAACAACTATGTTGGAGAACCACTAGTTGAAATCAATTGTCATGGTGGAATTATTGTAACTAATAAGGTTTTAGAACTATTACTTCAAAATGGTGCGCGTCTTGCTGAAAGGGGTGAATTTACTCGTAGAGCATTTTTAAATGGAAAAATGGATTTAGTTAAAGCGGAAGCGATCCATGATTTAATTATGGCTCAAACTACTTCACAAGCTTCAGCTTCAGTTAATAAGTTTAATGGTAAAACTTCAAGTTTAATTGATCAATTTTTATATGAAATTTCCTTATTAATTGGAGTTTGTGAAGTTAATATTGATTATCCAGAATATGATGATGTTGAACAAATGGATAATGAAAAAATGCTAAGCAAAGTAAAAGATTTGATTTCAAAATTGCAAGGTATTGTAAAAGTATCTGAAGATTCTCGTTATATTTTCGAAGGTGTTAAGGTAGCTTTTTTAGGAAAACCAAATGTAGGTAAAAGTAGTATTTTAAATGCTTTATTATCTGAAGATAAAGCTATTGTAACTGATATTGCTGGTACTACTAGGGATTTAGTTGAAGCTACTTATAAAATTAATGACATGTTATTTAAACTTGTGGATACTGCAGGTCTAAGAAAAACTCAAGAAAAAATTGAGCAAATTGGTATTCAAAAATCACTTGAACAAATTGCAAAATCTGACTTAGTTGTTCATGTTATTGATACAATCCAAGTTCAAGATGAATTTGATAAACAAGTGGAAAATAAAGCTAAAGAATTAGGCAAATTCTACATTAAAGTACTTAATAAAATTGATATTCAAAACCAGATTAATGAACCCAATTTAGTTAAAATTTCAGCTTTAGAAAACAATATTTCAGCACTAGAAAATGCTTTAGTATCTAATTTTGCTAATATAAATATTTATGATGAAAGAATTTTTTCAAACACTAGACAACTTTCATTGATTAAGCAAGCTTTAGACCATTTAAAAAATGCGCAAATTTCATTAGAAAATCAATTTACATTTGATGTAGTTATTGTGGATTTATATGCTGCATGAGATGCACTGCAAAATATTAAAGGAAATGTAAACAGAGAAGACTTACTTGATGTAATGTTTGCTAATTTCTGTTTAGGTAAATAGTATGGGAAAAAAGAGAAATAAATTCGTGGATGCTCACAGTCACATTAGTTTAACTTATTATAAATCACCAGATATTATTGATATGATTGTGGAACAAGCACATCATAATAGAATTGATTTTTTAATTGTTAATGGTGGACATCCAGCTGAAAATAAAGAAGTACTTAAACTTGCTAAAAAATATGACATTATTAAACCGGTAATTGGTATCCATCCTGAATCAGGAATTGATGGAGATGACTATAAGCAAGTTGAAGAATTAATTACACCTGAAGTTGTTGGAATTGGTGAAATTGGACTGGATTACTTTTATGAAGATGCTCCAAGTAGAGAAAACCAAATTGCTTCATTTGAAAACCAAATTATTTTAGCTAATAAATATAATCTACCTGCAGTAATTCATATTAGAGATCATGAAGATAAAGACCAAGCTTACCAAGATGTCTTTGATGTTTTATCTAAGTACCCAAATACTAAATGTATGTTACACACTTATAGTGGAAGCTTGCGATGAGCTAAAAAATTTGAGCAGTTTCCTAATTTATACTTTTCATTTAGTGGTTCAATTACTTATGGGACAAATAATCAAGCTAGAGAAGTTATTGCTTATTTACCATTAGAAAGAATGTTAACAGAAACTGATGCACCTTATTTAAGGGTGCATCCATATACAGGTGAATTAAATGAACCTAATACAGTTTTATTTGTAGCATACTACATGGCTGGAATTAAGCAAGTTGGTGCTGAAAAATTTGTTGATCGAATTAATCGAAATGTTAGAAAGTTATTTAATTTAAAAGATGAAAAATAATAAAGAAAGATTTGCTAAAAAGGAATTTGGACAAAACTTCCTTAATGATAAAAATATTATCAACAAAATAGTTAATGTTTTTGACATCACAGATCAAAAAGTGCTTGAAATAGGACCTGGAAGAGGCGCTCTTACTAAAGAATTACTAAAAAAAGCCTCACATGTAACGTGCTATGAAATTGATGCAGACATGATTAATGTGCTTAATAATGAAATTGATAGTGATAAATTAACTTTAATTCATCAAGACTTCTTACAAAGTGATATTAGCAATTTATCAGATACTTATTTGATCGCTAATATTCCTTATTACATTACTACAGATATCTTATTTAAAATTTTTGAACATAAAGATAATTTTAAAGGTGTACTTTTAATGGTACAAAAAGAAGTTGCTGAAAGAATATGCGCTAAAAAGAATACTTCTGAGTACTCAAAATTATCAGTTTCATCACAATATTTAGCTGAATGTAAAATTGAATTTATTGTTCCAAGAAATTGTTTTTCACCTGCACCAAAGGTGGATTCAGCAATTATTTCACTTGTATTTAGACCTGAAATTTCTCAAGATAACTGGAATGAATTAAAAGATTTCTTTAAATTATGTTTTGCAAACCGTAGAAAAAAACTCACTTATGCTTTAAGCTCAAAATATTCAAAAGAAAACATTTTAGCAGTTTATCAAAAACTTAATTGAAGCGAAAATACTCGGATTCAACAATTATCAATTCAAGATATAGTAACCTTATATCATGAATTAAACAACTAAAAACGCCAGGGGAACTCCCTGGTTTTAAAATGCTAAATATATTCCATGTTTCCTTAAACTTTTTAAATAAATATACATAATTTGCTTATTTAAAATATTTGAGGTTAGATATTGATAAGAATTTAAATTATGAAAGCTAGCTCAAACAGATTGCAAGAAATCTAGCGACATTTTTTCTTGAATATCTTCATGTTTTATACAAGTGAAACCACCTAATTCAACATCAAACGCAATGAAGTTTCTGGTACTTCCACAAATCCGACATTTATTAAAATAATTGCAATATCCATTAATAACTAAAACTTGAGCAAGAAAATAAGTCAAAATTTTATCTTGATTATAATTACTAAACTCATCAAAATATCGATCGTATTCAGAAAATAAATGACTAGGTACATGAATTTGACTTAGCAGTTGCTTTAGTTTATTAAAAAACAAGCTATTTTCTAATTTAGAAGTATCAAAAGTTTTAATTAAAGTGGATTTTTTCAGTTTACCAACTTTACTATCAAATCTAGCTTTAAAGTATTCGATTTCAACGATTGAGCCTAGCAGCAAGTTACTACGGTTTTTAGAATTAATTTTTCCAAGTCCTTGAGCATATAAAGCAAAAGCACCTCTTTGACCGAAAAAGGTGACTAAAAACTTGTTTTCTTCATACTGATTAATGTCTAAAACTATGACTCTTTCAATTGTTTCCATATAATCAAATTATATATTTTCCTGCAGTAAAATTTGTGAATTTTTTAAGCCTAAAAAATAGTAAAAAAATGATTCTTATCTTAGCAAATATATACTATGTATATATTAGAAAATAAGGTAAAATATACATACTAATTAAATGGAGAGTTTAAATATGGAAATTTCAGAAATCAGACAATTATGTATTGATTCATTATCAGCTGTGCCTGGAGTAATTAAATTACATAAACCATCACTTGATTTAGACAAATCTTGTTCAGATGCTGAAGAGTGTGAAGTGATTCTTCAAGATGTAATTAACATCACTAGTGTTGATAATTCACACAGTGTACAAATTGCTATCACAGTACTTGATGGTGTTTCAGTTAAATTTATCGTAACTCAATTATTCAAACAAATTGACTTTGCTTTAAGAAAGAAAAAACAAAAATTAAACAGTTTAACAGTTATTGTAAAAGGAGTCCAATAATGTCAACAGATAAGAAAATATTAAACGGAATGGTTTTATCCAATGCTCTGATCTCAGGAGCTAATGCTTTAATTAATGCTAAAAACAAAATTGATGCTTTAAATGTTTTCCCAGTACCTGATGGAGATACTGGAACAAACATGGCTTCAACAATTGCAGCAACTATTCCTAACTTAGAAACAAATCTTAATGAACCAATTTGAAAAATTTTAGCAGATATGGCTCACGATATGATTTACGAAGCTAGAGGTAACTCAGGGGTTATCTTATCTCAAATTTTCAAAGGATTTGCTTTAGGAAGTGCTGAAAGAAACACATTAAATACTGCAGAATTAATTGAAGCTTTTAAAGGAGCTACAGCTAGAGCATACAAATCAGTTTTCAAACCTGTTGAAGGAACTATTTTAACTGTTATTCGTGAAACTACTGAAAACCTTGAAAAAGAATTTACTGGAAAAGAAGTTTCTTATGTTGAATTCTTCCAAAAAGCTTTAGACTTTGCAAGAAAAAGTTGTGATGAAACTCCAAACAAACTTAAAACACTAAGAGAAGTTGGCGTAACTGATAGTGGTGGAGAAGGTCTTTACACAATTTTATGGGGAATTAATGAAGCTTTAAATGATAGATTTGTTGCAATTTCTGAAGCAGCAGATGATATCAATAACTTTATTAGTGAAACAGAAGTTTATGAAGGCGAATTTGGATATTGTACCGAAGTATTAATTGACTTAGACAATATGGACAAGTTTGATAAAGAAAGTTTTACAAAACGTCTTGAAAAAGTTGCTAACTCATTAGTAGTTGTGCAAGATGATAACTTAGTTAAAGTTCACGGTCATGCTATTAAACCTGGTAAATTACTTAACTTAGCTCAAGAATATGGTGAATTTATCAAGATTAAATCAGAAAACATGACATTGCAAGCTAACTATTCAAAAGCTAATGCTGAAAAATTAAAACAAGGGCACGCTTCTGAAGAAAGAAAATTATGTGGAGTTGTTTCATGTAACCTTGGAAGCGGGATTGTTAAACGGATGAAAGAACTTGGTTGTGATTTCGTTGTTGAAAGTGGTCAAACACAAAACCCTTCAGCCCAAGACTTAATCAATGCAATTAATAATGTTAATGCTGATACTGTTTTTGTTTTAACTAATAATTCAAACATTATTTTAGTAGCTCAACAAGTTGCTCAAGTAATTACAGATAAAAATGTTGTAGTTATTCCAACTAAATCTCAACTTCAAGGAATTACAGCAATGCTTAATTTCAACCATGAAATTTCAGCTGAAGATAATATTGAAATGATTAATGAATCAATTGAAAATGTTGTTACAGGTGAAATTACTAAAGCAATTAGAAATACTACATTAAATGGTGTAAAAATTAAAAACGGTTCATATTTAGCTATTGTAGATGGAAAAATTATTTCTTCACATACATCAGTTATGGCTGCAGCTAAAGCAATTTTAAAAAGCAGTGTAAAACCTTCTAGTGAAATTGTTTCATTATACTTTGGTGATGAATCTAACTTAAGCGAAGCGGAAGAATTATCAAACTACATTGATGCTACATATGACTGTGAAATTGAAATTGTTGAAGGTAACCAACCAACATATCAATTCTTAATAGGGATCGAATAATGAATTACAAATATACAATTGCATTTGATGTTAATGGAAATGATAAAGGTGTAATTGAATGTTTTAATGGTGCTAAACGTTTTGCTATGGAAAATCCAAATGTTTTAGTTAAATTAGTGGGTTCAGTAGCAAGCTTGCAAGGTTTAAATGAATTTGAAAACATCGAATTAATTAATAACGAAAACAAACCTAGCGATCCAAAAAACATTCGTAAATCAATGTCTGAAGACACTTCAATGAATCAAGCAATTAATTTGGTTTTAGATTCACAAGCTGATGCAGTGCTTTCAAGCGGTGATAGTGGAACATATATTTCAACTCTTACATTAAAAGCTAAAAGACTTCCAAATGTTTCTCGCCCTGCTTTTATGCCGATAGCAACAGCAAGTAATAATAGAAAGTTTCTAATTTTAGATGTTGGTGCTAATTTAGAAACTAAAACTGAATATTATTTAGAATGAGCCGCATTAGCTTCAGCTTTTTATTCAGCAATGTTTAAAAAAGATTTACCTCAAGTTTCTTTAATTAATATAGGAACTGAAGAATATAAAGGTAATGAAAATGTTCAGCAAGCTAATGCTTTATTAAAAGAAGATAAAAGATTTGAATATCTTGGCTTCATGGAACCAAAAACTTTATTTAAAGGAAATACTGATATTGTTTTAACTGATGGATATGCAGGAAATATCATGATTAAAAGTTTTGAAGGTGCAATTAGTTCTTTTAAAGATATACTTAAAGATCAAATTAAAGTAAGTATCTGAAGAAAACTAGGAGCTTTATTACTTAAGCCTGCTTTTAAAGGTGTTGCGGATAAGCTTGATTATAGGTCGATAGCATCAGCTTGAGTTATTGGAGTCAATGCTGTAGCTTTAAAAGCTCACGGAAGCAGTGATGCATTAGCTTATTACAATGCTTTAAAGAATATTAAATTAGCTTTAGAATCTAATGTTTTAGCTCAAATGAAAGAAGTTATGCAACAAAATGAAGATAACTAAAGTAAACTCCTTACAAGAATTTTTCGCTCAACATCAAATTGAGCCAAATTCGCTAGAACCTTATATTCTCGCAACCACACACCCAAGCTTTAATCGAAGAGAATTTGAAAACTATGAACGATTAGAATTCTTAGGTGATGCGGTCTTACAATTTCTTAGTTCAAGCTTTATGTATAAGGCTTATCCTAATTTAACTCAAGGACACTTAACTAGATTGCGTTCGCAAGCGGTAGGAACTGAATATTTATCTTACTTATCTAGAGAAATTGGATTAGTAGATATCTTAAAAACGGGACCTGGAAAAATGCGGGAAGCAGTTACTGCTAGTTTAAAAGTGCAAGCAGATATTTTTGAATCAATGGTGGGTGCGATTTACATTGATCAAGGTCTGAAAAAGGCTGCTGAGTTTGTTTATCAATATTTACGTGAACAAATTATTAAATTACACAACGATGATAACAAAGATCCAAAAGGGATTTTGCAAGAATACTTTCAAAGTATGTCAAAAGAAAGTATTACTTACAACACAATTCAATTGCAAGAAGCAAATGAAAATAATCATCCACTATTCCAAGCTCAAGCAATCCATGATGGAGTAACTTATGGAACTGGAATTGGAAATAGTAAAAAAGAAGCCGAAACTAATGCAGCAATAGATGCATTACAAAAATTAAAATTAAATGTGGAGTAAAGGAGCGGTAATGAAATTAATTAAAATTGAAGCACATGGTTTTAAATCATTCGCAGAACCTGTCATTCTTCGTTTTGATGGTGGAGTTGCTGGTATTATTGGACCTAACGGTTCAGGTAAAAGTAATATTAACGATGCTATTAAATGAGTTCTAGGGGAACAAAGTTCAAAAGAAATGCGTGGGGATTCAATGCAAGATTTAATCTTTGCAGGATCCAAAACAGCTAAACCAATGGATTTTGCACGTGTTACCTTAACTTTTGATAATAAAGATTCAGATAACTCAATTGAAGAAGATACAGTTGTAATTACACGTGAACTTTTCAGAGGAAAAGGAATTAACAACTATTATTTAAATGGTAAACCTTGTCGTTTTAAAGACATTAAATCAATTGCAATGGAAACAGGAATTGGGAAAAGTTCACTTGCAATTATCTCTCAAGGAACAGTATCTGATATTGCTGAATCTTCAGATGAAGATCGTAGAGGAATTTTTGAAGAAGCAGCTGGAGTTTCTAAATTTAAATTCAAGAAAACTGAATCACTTAGATTACTTCAAAGTGCCGATGCTTCTATTTCAAAACTTGAGCCTACAATTAATGAGCTTGAAAAACAACTTATCCCATTAAGAAAACAAGCTGAAAAAGCCTTAATTTATAGAGATAAATCTCGTGAATTAAAAAAGGTTGAAGTTGCTTATTTAGCACATGAAATTAGAAGTAATGAAAAAGTTTATGACCAATTATCTCAAGAACTTAGTGGGGTAGAGGAAACTAAAGATTCATATTCAGTTCAAATTGCTAAATATAACCGTCAATTAGGTGAAAAGAAACTTGAAAAGAATGAATTATCTAAAGAAATTGCAACTTTAAGAGGAAAACAAGATGCAATCAAATCTCGTTTAGAAAACCTTGAAGTTGTTATTGCTAAACAAAATGCTCGTATGGAGCTTATTGCTAGCGGTGAATTACAAGCCGAAAGTTCAGAAACAGCTAAAGCTTATGCTACAAAAATTCTTGAATTAGAACAAAACATTAAATATCGTCAAGAAACTGCAGTAAACCTTAAAAACAAGGTAGCTGAAGAAGAAAAAAGAATTTCTGAACTTTCTTCTAAAGTAAACTCATTACAATTTGAACTTAAAAATGCTCAAACTAAATATACTGAAGTAAATACAAACCTTCAAATCTTAAATGAAACTAAAAACAAGAAAACTAACTTATTTAAAGGTACAAGAACTATTGTAGAAAACTCAAATCAATTTAGAGGATACAAAGGGCTTGTTAGAGACCTTATTAAAGTACAACCAGATTATGTTGTAGCGGTTGAATCAATCCTTTCAAATGCTGCACAACACATTGTTGTAGATATTCCTAACACAGCTGTTAAAGCAGTTGAATTCTTAAAGAAAAATAATGGTGGTAGAGCTACATTTATTCCTTTAACATCAATTAAAGAAAAATTCATTCGTGATGACTATTTACTTGTTGCTTCAAACCATGCAGGATTCATTGGAGTTGCTAGTGATTTAGTTGAAGTTGATCCACAATATGATGTACTTGCTAAGTTTTTACTTGGAAATGTTGTAGTTGTACAAGATATTGAAACAGCTAACCAAATTTCAAACATTTTAGAACGTAAATACATGGTTGTTACACTTGATGGAGATATCATTAGAGTTGGAGGAGTTATTGTTGGAGGAACAGCTCAAGAAAGCGATAACATCATTGGGTTAGATGAAAAAATCCAAAAATTACAACAATTACTTCCTTCACTTAGTGCAATTATTCAAAACAATGAAAGTTTAATTGAACGTTACAATGGTGAAATCTCACGTGTTAATACTGCTTTAAATGAATACAAATGAGAAGCAAGACAAGAAGACCTTGATATTAATGATTTACTTAGAAAACTTGATGATTTAAAATCAAAAACAGATTTACTTAACATTAATAAAGAAGAAGCATCTCCTTCAGTTATTAGTGATGAAAGAAATCAACTTAGAAAAGAATACACAATTGTTAAAAATGATTTAACAATTAAAACTCAATTCTTAGAAACTTTAGATGCTGAAATTTTACACCTTGGAGATGTATTAAACCAAACTCAAACTACTTTAAATGAGTTAAACAATACATTTACAAATAAGATTGCTGCATTTAAAAATGCTGAAATTAACCTTAGAAACTACCGTGAAAGACTTGCTTCACAATATTCATACACAATTGAATATGCTGAAGAAAACTACAAGTTAGAAATCCCTGTAGACAAAGCTAGAGAACTTGTTGCAGAATTACGTCAACAAATTTCAGAACTTGGTGCAGTTAACCAAGAAGCTATTGAACAACTTGAAAGCGTTGAAGAACGTTACGATAGATATGTTTCAGATAGAGATGAATTAGTATCAACTAGAAACATTCTTATGGAAGCTATTGCTGAACTTGATAAGATTATTGTAACAAGACTTACAAATGTTGTAAATGATGTTAATAAAGAATTTAACACAGTATTTAAGTCAATGTTTGGTGGTGGAAGTGCTGAAGTTAGATTCGTTGATCCAAACAATGTATTAGAATCAGGAATTTCAATTTTTGCTCAACCTCCTGGAAAAAGTGTTAAGAACTTAAGATTATTCTCAGGTGGAGAAAAAGCTCTTATTGCTATTTCATTATTATTCGCTATTCTTAGAGCTAGACCACTTCCGTTATGTATCTTAGATGAGGTGGAAGCTGCACTTGATGAAGCTAATGTTATTAGATATGCTGAATATCTTCAAGAACTTAAAAATCAAACACAATTTATTGTTATTACCCACAGAACTGGAACAATGTCAAAAGTTGACTCATTATTTGCTGCAACCATGCAAACACGTGGTGTTACAAGCTTCTTTAGTGTGCACCTTAAAGATGCTGCTAAATATATTGACGAAAGCGAAGCACAATAATTTAAATCCCTATTTTTGGGATTTTTTTGTGCAACAGCGGCATAAGAAAACGTCCCTGACGGGACGCCTATTATTATTTGTATATTATAAAATAAGATATGTTATACATGAGATATGTGCAAAATACTTTTAGTAAATTGCTTAATTATTAATATATGTAATTTAAATAATAACTAGACTGAATCAATAGCTATTATATTGGATTATTGAAAATAGTATATACAGAAAAGGATAATTCTTTTTCATTATAAAGGAAGGTTTAAAATAAAATTTACATACTATCTATGAAAATAAAAAATAATACAAACGAAATAATAGCATTTTTGAATAAACACAAAATTTATAACATATAGGCATGAATGATATTAATTTAGTATTTAGTTTTGAATATTGAAATAATAGAAAATATTTTGTCTATATAAGTGATAATAAATGAATTTTTGATTGATTTATGATTTTGACATTATATAGTTAACCAGAGAATAAGTTAACTAGCGTATTTCCCAATACGCACTTTAATTCTATTACATTTTTCAAAATAAGTTCAAAAATTTAATATTTCCTGATAGTTTCCATACTCATTTTCATAAGTTCAGTGATTAATTCTAAATCAGTATCCTTAGTTATTAAAACAGATACTCAATATTTCTTATTCATATGGTAAGCTGGATAAATATTTGAGAAATATTTCTTTAATTGTTGCGCTTTTCTTACATTGAAACGAAGGTTAATAATTCAAATGGGTTGATCACTAGTAAAACTTGGATCTAATTTATTCGCTGGAATATGACAAATTAAGGCAGCTATTTGGTCTCCTGCATATGATTTAAATGCATAATATTGGTGAGTTTTAGTTTGCTTAAAAGGTTCATCATAATAAACATCAAATTTCTTTAAAATTCTTTTCTTTAGAATTGGAAAAAAGTTATATTCATCAAAACATTGTGTTACTAATTCATTTAATAAAAAAGCTGCTTTATTTCTGATTTTATCCACAAAATCCCCAGTGGAAGATATAACCTCAAAAGGCTGATAAGCTTCATTATCAAACTTATCAATAATATGAACATCTAAATCATCATTTTGATATAACACTTCGATATCAAAATCTTGAAATCCGAGTGGCTTTCTTAATTTAAAACTATTATTTATTTCTTTAACAAAACCATATTTAATTGCATTTGCTTCATTAAATATCTTATCTGTAATTAAACTTGTATATTTCATAAATTCCTTTCTGTAGAATTATATTAAATTTTTACAACAAAAAATGCTCTGATTCAAAGCATTTTTGGTATTCTAAATAAACTTTTAATCCACTGTGCTAGGCTTATTTAGTTTTCTTTTCAGTTGATTTAAAAACTTCAGTTCCTGCAGCAACTACACTAGCAACATCAGCTAAATTAGGCGGAAGAATAATTTTTGTAGCTTGCCCATTAGCGATTTCGCTTCATTCTTGAATTGATTTAAGTCTAAGGAAAGCTTCATTAATTCCAGCTGAATTAATTAATTCAATAGCTTGTTTTTCCCCTTGAGCTTCAAGAATGCGTTTTTGTTTTTCAGCTTCAGCTTCAAGTATTCTTTGTTGCTTAGAAGCTTCAGCACGCAGAATTGTACTTTCCTTTTCACCTTGTGCTTTAAGGATTTGACTTTGTCTAATTCCCTCTGCTTCTAAAATGTTAGCACGTTTATTTCTTTCGGCTTGCATTTGTCTAATCATAGCTTCTTGTACTTCTCTTGGCGGAATAATGTCTTGAATTTCAATTCTATTAACCTTAATTCCTCAAGGATCACTAGCTGCGTCAAGAATTTTAGTTAATTTAGCATTAATAATTTCTCTTGAAGTTAGCGATTCATCTAATTCAATTTCACCAATAAGGTTACGAAGTGTTGTGGCTGTTAGATTTTCAATAGCAAGTCAAGGTCTTTCTGCACCATAAGCAAATAATTCAGCATCTACTATTTTAAGATAAATAACCGTATCCACCTTAATGGTAGCATTATCCTTTGTTATAACGCTTTGTGCAGGGAAGTCCATGACCTTTTCCTTAAAGTTTTCTTTTAAAGCACATTGGTCTAGGTATGGAATAATAAAATGTAAACCTTTTCTAAGCGTTTTGTGGTATTTACCAAGTCTTTGTACTATGACAAAATTTGTTTCTGAAACAATAACAATTGATTTAATTAATCCAACTAATAAAACAATTAGAATAATTAAACCAAAGATTGAAGCAAATACAATTCCAATAATTGTTCCTACTGACATATTTCTCCTTTATTCTATTACTTTAATTGTACTAGAATTCAAAATAAAAAGCTAGTTTTAGGCTAGCTTTTTATATTTGGCGGAGGTTAAAGGAATCGAACCCTTATCATTAGTTTTGGAGACTACTATACTACCACTGTACTAAACCTCCATAAAAAGAATTAGCTGTTACCAACTAATTCTTAGTATAAAACGATTTTTATGAATGAAATCTCTTTACTATTAAATGATATCAAAAATATATTAAATATGAAAAAGTTTTTATGTCTAGGATTTAGGCGATTTTTTCAAGTTTTAAGAATTCTTCCATTGGTTTAAATTCGCTTATAGAAGGGAAATTTTTAGAATAAATAAAGAAGTAATAAACATCTTGTAATGCTTTTACATTATCTGCATAACAAGCGTCTTTATCTCGATAATATGCATCTCTATTAATGATGTGGAAATGTTGAGGGAGTGGGAAGTTTTTAGGATCTACAAATAATAAAGCTTCCTCAAGTGAGATATTAAAAAACTCTTGTAGCATAGCTATAGTGGTTAATAAAGTTGTTGAGGTAGCTTGCAGACCAAATAATTTAGTTTTAATGCTATTGTTTTTAAAATCATTTTGGTCAAATAAAATTGCTTTATTATCTTTTAAATTAGCTAAATCAATTGCTAACATATTTTCTCAAGATACTGATGGATCAAGAATAATTACACTATTTTGCTTTCCGTTAGTTAACTCTTTTACATAATTAATTGCATGTTCATTTTTAAACGCTGGGTGAAGTTTAAAAAAGTAGTTATATTTATCAGTTGGATATAATTGATAAATTTTATCCATATAAGCTTTAGCTTCTTTCGTTGCAATATTATCACTGCCCATTCTAGATGTCCCATCTTGATATAATCTAAATAATGATGAACCCATAAATACTAAATTTTTCTTTTTAGAATCATAATTATCTTTGCCGTATGTAACAAGGTCTAAAAGTGATTGATCTTGAATTTGTGCAAGTTGTTTATAAAGGTTTTTAAACTCATTTATATCTAGATGCTTTTGTAATTCTTCACCAACTTTTTCATAGTTTAATGGATAAGAATTAATTTGTAATTTAGCTAAAGGCTTATTTTTCATTTCTAATACTTTATTAAAGTAATGTGAATATTCCCCTACTGAGTTATAGATTTTAAATTTATCCTTTAAGGTGTAAAAGTAATGATAATCTAATTGTAAAGATCCTTGTTTAATACCTTGGTTTCAATAATTTAATAACTCTTCTTGAGAGTATCAAGTATCTTGTGCAAGTGCTCAAGGTAAATAATCACCACGAATGAAATTATATGGTTGTGAATTTCCATCACTTAAAATAACGATTTTATTTGCATGTGTCATCATTCATTCACGCACAGATGAACTTAAAGATGAAAAACTAATTTCTGGAATGTAGAAATCAAAAAGTTTAACTTTATCAACATAACCAGTTAAAAAGTTTTGTAATTGACTCCAAGTTGGATATGCATAATATTCATTATCTCAAGATTTATCCATATATTTTGTATTGTCCAAAACTCTTAACATTCCATTTTCAACATTGAAACCATCTTGTGTTTTAATAGCTGTATCGCCGTATTTATCTAGTAAAGGCTTGAAATTAAATCTTTGTTTTTCATCTTTTAAAGTTTTGCTGTAGTCGTTTACGGCTGTATCAATAATGTAAATAGCATCATTATATTTATTTTGTGGTTTATTTTGCTTCTTAATAATTTCTAATTGTGCAACCATAGAATACAAGCTTGAAATTAAATATTGTGAAGCATTTCTACCGATAAACACTGATGGATAAGGATTATTTGCTGATTCAATAATGTCTTGCTCAAAAGCTGTATATCTATCTATGTGACTTGCTGGTGGAGTTGGATCTATTTCTGGAAGGGTTGAATAATCCAAAGGGCGACGGCACGAAACAATAGCGCTAGTTGCTAAAATAGGCATACTTGTGGCTAATAAACCAATTAATCATTTTTTCATTTTTTCTCCTAGAATAAAAAAGCAAAAGATTGCTCTTTTGTTGAAATTATTTTCCGAATTTAAAGTGACAAATATCACCATCTTTCATTACATAATTTTTACCTTCAGAACGAAGCTTACCAGCGTTTTTTGCACCTTGCTCTCCGTTATATTCAATAAAGTCTTCATAAGAAATAACATCAGCTTTAATGAATTTTTTCTCAAAGTCAGTGTGAATTACGCCAGCACATTTAGGAGCAAGTCAACCTTTATGGTATACTCAAGCTCTAGCTTCAACTTTTCCAGCTGTGAAATAAGTTTCAAGATTTAATAAATCAAATGCAGCACGAGTTAAAATATCAAGTCCACTAACTTCTATTCCATACATTGCGAGTAATTCCATTTTTTCTTCTTCATTTTCAACTGCTATAAGTTCAGATTCGAGTTGAACACAAATTGGAATAAGTTTTTCATTATCTTTAAGACTTGCTTTAAGTGCTGAAAAGTTTTTATCAGTTTCATAATTTGCGAATTGATCATTACTTAAGTTAGCAACATAAATAATAGGTTTAAGAGTTAATAAGTGGTATCCTTTGATGTATTTAAGTTCATTTTCATCAAGTTCAACATCTCTAGCAGGAATATTATTTTCAAGTGCTTGCTTAATTTTGTGAGCAGCATTTGATTCAATAATTCCTTCTTTATCTCCTGATTTAGCTTTTTTAGCAACACGGTTAATAACATTATTAATTGTTTCTAAATCAGCAAGCAATAATTCCATATTAATAACGTCTTTATCTCTAACTGGATCAACAGAATTAGCTACGTGCATAATGTTTTTATCTTCAAAACATCTCACGACATGAATAATTGCATCAACTTCTCTAATGTTAGCTAAGAATTTATTTCCAAGCCCTTCACCTTTTGAAGCTCCAGCAACTAGTCCAGCAATATCTACAAAATCAAATGTAGCTCAAACAATTTTATCTGGATTTACAATTTCAGCAATTTTAACAAGTCTTGGATCAATAAGCGGAACTGAAGAAATGTTTGGTTCAATTGTGGTGAAAGCGTAATTTGATGATTCTACTTGCTTCTTAGTAATTGCACTAAAAAGAGTACTTTTTCCTACATTAGGAAGTCCGACAATACCTGCTTTTAATGACATATTATTCTCCTTAAAATAGTGTATTAATTAATATGTATATTTTACCTTAATTAAGGTTAAATGCTATTGTTTAATTTGGTAAAATTAAAGATAACAACGAGGTTTAAAATGCAAAAAGTAGAACACAAATTATCCACTTGATATAATCTATATAGTAACGAAAAAATAATTGATGTCAGTTTTGAATATTTCATTCGTGACATTGATAATTTATTTCCGAATAATGAATTTTATAAGCGCCCAAAAGCAACAATTCAAGGTATAGAATTTGATTCCTTAAATCAATATGGTTTTAGTAATTTAAACTTATACACCTTGCTGAATGTTGTAGACATTTTTGAAGAGATTAATAAAGTTAATGGTTTCTTTAGAAAAAAAGCTAAAATTTTATTTTCTTTAGATGATGATAAATTGTATCCAAGTGTGCTAAAGAATTCATTAATTAGATATTTTAAAAACCAAAAGCATTATGTTTATGGTTTTGATGTGCAAAAGATTAATCAATTCATTTTTCAAGCTGCAGTTGATACTTTAGAATTTGATTTTTCAATTTTTATTTCATATAATGCTGCAAATAAAAAATATTATTTACAAATTTATAAAGGTAGAGAGCTACTTAATTTACAACAACAAGAAGCATTAATTGATGCTTTATTTGTCAATAAAAAGCATTTCATGTTGCATACGGCCTTAGATGTTATTGTGCTTAATGTTAACAAAATAATTGATAGCAAAATTAAACATGTTGTTAGCAGATATCTTAATAGTGATAATAAATTGGATTATTATTCAAATCTATCAGTTTATTTAATGGTTGAAGATAATAATTTTGAATATATATTGGAAAGATTTTTTTCACAAGTTAATATTAAGTATTCAAAGCTTAATCCACTTCTTAATAAAGATTTATTGTCAACTTCATCAGTTATATTTTGAAGATGACTTAGAACAGCAAATTATAAAGCGGATTTAATCATTATTTTTGATAAAAATCAAAACCTAAAATTAGTTGTTAAAACAAAAGAAGGATATGTAAACTTAAATAATGATGAAATAGCTTATTTATTTATTAATAGTCAATATTTATACTGAAAACAAAATAAATTGCTTGAAGAAAATAAACTTTTTATTCCACTTAATGCAGCTAGTTTTGTAATTCAAACTTTAGAAAATTATAAAATTAATTATAAATATGAAGACCAAATTCAAAGCGCAAGTAATGTATTGTTTGCTTATAATTTAGGATTTTCAAATTCAATTGATTGCAAACTAAATTATGACAGTATTGAATTTTTAATTAACTTCTGTTTTATGCTTTGAAACTATAAAGAAAATAATAATTTATTTACTTTTAAATACAAAAAAATGAATGATATTACAAAATTTTTATATTTACACACTTATCAAATTAAAAAAGATGTTAAAAACACTGCTCAGATTTTTGAATATATTCAAAATAATCCAAGTGCATTTGGAAAATATAAAGTCGCAAAATTAAAAGCAATAAATTATGAAAATGATCAAGTAATTTACTTTTTTAAGCTTGAACTTAAGGCTAAACATCATTATAGTGAAATGTATTTTACTTATAATAAGCTTAATGATCAAAATGAAATTAAGATTGAAACTAAAACCGATTTATATAAACTTAACCAATTAATTGAAAAAATTTATATCTATCACATTCAAAGAAAAATTATTAAAAAATACCTTAGATTAGCTAACAAACTAAATAAGGCAAAAGATAAATAATAGTATAATTTACAAAGTTATTTTAAAGAGGTAGCAAATGATAAATAAAATTAAAGGAACAAAAGATTTTTCAGTTACTGAAAGTATCTTGAAAGACTTCGTGTTAACTTCATTTGAAAATGTTGTAACTAAACACGAATTCAAAATGATTGAAACACCAATTATTGAACAAACTTCACTATTTAAAAGAAGTGTTGGAGATAGTGAAATAGCTAAAAAAGAAATGTATGAATTCAAGGATAAAGGTGATAGAGAGCTTTGCCTTCGTCCTGAAGGAACAGCTTCTTTTGTACGTGCTTACATTGAAAATAAATGATATGCGGATGATTTTGATCGTTTTGCATACTGCGGACCAATGTTTAGATATGAACAACCACAAAAGGGTAGATATAGACAATTTTATCAAGCTGGTGTGGAATATGTTGGGGGTAAAAATTATCTCAAGGATGCTGAAGTTATTTTTACAGCAAATGAATTACTTGAATTATTTAATTTAGAGTTCGAATTAAAAATTAATTCAATCGGAGATAAACAAAGTAGAGCTAATTATGAAGAAGCTTTATATCAATATTTAATTCAATACAAAGATCAATTAAGCCAAATTTCACAAGAAAGATTAGCTGATAAAAAAGTACTTCGCATTTTGGATGATAAAGAAGATAGCAAAAAACCTTTCATGAAAAACATTCCATTAATCCAAGATTACTTAACCGTAGAGTCAAAAGAATATTTTGAAAATATTTTAAAAACTTTAGATGCTAATGGAATTGAATACAAAGTTTCAAATGAATTAGTTAGAGGGCTTGATTACTATGATGAAGTAGTATTTGAATTTGTTTCAACAGAGAAAAATGCTGGTTCTCAAGCAACTCTAATTGGTGGAGGAAGATATTCTAACTTAATTGCTGAATTAGGCGGACCTAAAGTATCAAGTGTTGGATTTGGTTTTGGTGTTGATAGATTAATTGACATGATTAGAGAAGACTTTGCTGAAGTTACCGAAGTAGAAAAACAAGCAAGACACGTTGATATCTATATTGCAATGAGTGAATATAAAGAAAATATTGATTTTGCCTTTTGACTTGCAAACAACCACTTAAGAAACTTCTTTACTGCCGAAGTTGAATATGAATTAATTAAATCTAAAAAGGTTATGGATAAGGCAAATAAACACACAGCTGAGTTTATTATCTATGATGATAAAATGTGTGGTGGAGATCAATTGTTAAGTGTTAAATCACTTAAAACTAAAGATAAAATGTCATTTGCAAAAACACAAGCAGGTATTGCTGACTTATTTACATTTTTAATTGAAAATGTTTCAGATGAAGCAGAAATTGAAATTGATGAAGTTGAAGAATACATCACAGAAGAAATTATGGGGAAAAATGAAAAAGACAATTAATAACAATCAATTAAGATTATCAGATGCTGGAAAAGAAGTTACTTTATATGGATGAGTAGCTAACAAAAGAAAATTTGGAGAAATTTCTTTTGTTGATTTAAGAGATAAATTCGGAATTACACAATTAGTATTTAATCAACCAATTAGTTTTACTAAAGAATCAGTTTTAGAAGTACATGGAATTGTTAAAGAAAGAAAAGATAAAAATCCAGAGCTTGCTACAGGGGATATTGAAATAGCAGTAGATAGCTTTAAAGTACTTTCTACTTCAAAAGAACAATTACCATTTCAAATCAGAGATGATATTGAGGTTAAAGAAGAACTTAGACTTGAATATAAATTCCTTGATTTAAGACGTCCTGTAATGCAAAAAACACTTAAATTAAGAAATGATATTATTTTTGCAATTAGAGAATATCTTCAATCACAAGATTTCACTGAAGTCGAAACGCCTATTTTATCAAAAGCTACACCTGAAGGAGCTAGAGATTTCTTAGTTCCTACAAGAAATAAGGCTAATGCATTTTATGCACTACCTCAAAGTCCACAATTATTCAAACAATTATTAATGATTTCTTCACTTGAAAAATACTACCAAATTGCTAGATGTTTCAGAGATGAAGACTCAAGAAAAGATAGACAACCTGAATTTACTCAACTTGATATTGAAGTAAGTTTTATGGATGTTGAATCATTCCAAAGCTATATTGAAGGTTTATTTAAACATTTCATGAAAAAAGTAATGAATGTAGATATCAAAATCCCATTTGATAGAGTTAAATTTGATGAATGTATTGAAAAATACGGAACAGATAAACCAGATTTTAGATATGGAAATGAAATTGTAACAATTAATGATTTCTGTGCTGAAAGTGATTTTAATATCATTAAAAACGCACCTTCAAAACGTTTACTTAAAATTGCTGAAAAAATTAATAAAAAAGAATACAAAAAACTTGAAGAAATTGCTAAGAAAAATAAAGTTTCAGCCTTATTCTATTTAGTAGTTGAAAACGGAACGGTAATTGAAAGCAACTTTGCAGCTAAAATTCCGGCTCAAGAAGTTAATAAATTATTACAAGTTCAAACAACCGCAGATGGAACATACTTAATTTGTGCTGATAAATATGAAAATGCATCACAAGCTTTAGGGGCGCTTAGAGTTGAGCTTAACTCATGATACAACTGAGCTAGAGATGAATATAACTTTAAATGAATCGTGGATTGACCTATGTTTGAATATGATGAAGAAAATGATTCATGAGCAGCAGCACATCACCCATTTACTCAATTTGATAATACTTTAGAAGAATTAGACAATTTACCTAAAGATAAAATTAGAGCTAGAAGCTATGACTTAGTGCTAAACGGATTTGAATTAGGTTCTGGTTCAGCAAGAATTTATGATGAAAAAATGCAAGAAAAAATGTTTGAAATGATTGGACTTTCAAAACAAGATCAACAAAACAAATTTGGATTCTTCCTTAAAGCTTTTGAATATGGAGTACCACCACACTGTGGTATTGGTCTTGGAATTGACCGTTTAGTTATGATTCTTGCAAATCATAAAACCATTAGAGATGTAATTGCATTCCCTAAAAACTCAAGAAATGAAGATTTAATGACTCAAGCACCATCAAATGTTGAAGCTTCTCAACTTGATGATTTATACCTTGAAATTAAAGAAGAAAAGTAATTTAAAAATCACATCAAATCGATGTGATTTTTAAATTAACTATCCCTCAAAAGGAAGGTCAGCTTCTTTAGGGATATTAACTATTTGATTTTTGTTAATTTCCTTACCTGCGTATTCTTCAAGTGATTTTTCTAATTTAGAAACATCTAGTTTATCTTTGTTTTTAATAACATGATTAATGTAATCAATTGATTCATCAAGTAAGCTTTGTCCCTCTTTCATAAGAGTTACTTTTGCTGGATCTTTTACATAGTTAAGCATTGTGTATCCGTCCCCACCAGCTGCTAAATAATCATTTGTTGAAATGTAGTAGTCTTTTTCAGGATCAAATGCCTTACCATTAATCTTGATGCTTTCTGGTTTAACATGTCACATGTATTCTTCTTTTTGTGTTTTAGGGTTCATTTCTTTTTTAATTTCTACTTCATAAGAAATGTTTGAAGATAATTGTGAGAATCCACCTGAACGAGCTTTAGAAAGTCCATATGTAATAGCTTCGATAGCTGCTGAACCTTTAACTTTAACTGTGTTAGGTCTATTTCCAAATGGTGAAATAGCTCTCATATCACCATATTTGATATCACCTTTAGCTAAGTTAGCTCTAAGACCTCCACCATTCATTAAACCAAATGTGTTATCTAATGTAGCAGGTTCTGTTTTCATTGCTTCTCAAGGTTTTGATTGCATGAAGTTTCATACTCCAGCATTAGCAAATAATTGCCCCATTCCTGTTGGCTCAACTCTTCCTCTTCAGTAAGGAACTCTATCAACATTAACTTCATCAATATGAAGTAAGTCTACTGGTAAGTTAAATACCACTTTGTCATTGGCTTCTTTGTAAATTGCTTTTAATGCTTGAAGTAATTTCATGTTTTCACTATCTTGTGGAAGCTCATCAAGCATTGTTGCTACTTCGATTTGATAAATATCTCTAAGAACTTGTCTTTGGCCAACAATTTTTCCACTTTCAGTGTCAAATTCAATTTCAATATCACCTAAGTATTTAGTGTAAGCTTCTGTTTGTGTAATGTAAACATGTGGATTTTCTTTGTTGTGAAGTTTAATGTAAGTATGTGAGTGGCCGTCAATAATAAGATCTAATTCATTTGTGCTGTGTGCTGCAAGATATTCTGAAGTTCAAGCGGCATTACTTCTACCTTTTCCAAGGTGTGCAATACAAATAATGAAGTTAATATCTGGGTGTGCTGCTCTAATTTCTTCAACAACTTTATTAGCTTCTTCAACCGGTTCTGTGAATTGAACTAATTGTGAGTTTCTTGGGTGTGATGTAACACTTGTATCTGGTGTTGTAAGTCCAAAGATAGCAGTTTTCATACCGTTAGCAAGTTGTTTAATAATGTATGGTTTAAATACTCTGCTTCCAACTTTGCTTTCATCATAACCTTCTATAGCTTTATCCAAGTGTTTATAGTAAATATTAGCTGATAAGAAAGGCATAATTTCTTTACCATCTGGATTTAATTCATTATTTAAATCAAGCACATGTTTTAATCCATAGTCAAATTCGTGGTTACCAACAGCAACTGCTTGATATCCAATGTTTTTAGCCATGTTTGCAATTGTTTTACCTTTATCAGTATCTGAAAGAGGTAATCCTTGAATCATGTCTCCAGCTGAAAGTAATAAGTCACGATCTTTATCTTCTAAATAAAGTCCAGTTCTTAACATTCCTGAATATAAGCTGTATTTTCCATCATCAAACTCAATTCTTCCGTGTTCATCATTTGAGTGATAAATTTTAATTGTTCTAACTTTTGATTCAGCAATTTTTTCTGTTTCTCTTAATTGTTTAAATAAAGCATTATATCTATATACAAGTGGTTTTAGTTCTTTGTATACTCTGTGTTTTAATGCTTCCATTTTTTTAGCTTTTTTATCAGCATCTTTTTCAGTTTTAGCTTCTTTTAAAACTTTAGCTAATTCTGCAAGTTTATTATCATAATCTTTTGTAGCTGATTTATAAGCTTCTTTTGTTTTATCAACTAATGAACTAAGTTTTGCTTTAACTGCTGCTAAGTCAGTATCAGAAGAAGTTTTTTGCTTTTTAATTTCTTCAAGCTGAGATTTAAGATCTGTTACTTCCTTACTGTCGTTTTTACTGCATGCAACTGTAGCTAATGGTAATGTAATCGCTACAGCTGTTAAAGGTAATAAATTTAAAAATCATTTAGATTTAGGTTTCATATTTTCTCCGAAATAAATAAATAGTTTATATAAGCCCTAAAGTGCTTATAAATTAATTATATTGATTTCATAGCATAAGACCAAAAAGTCGATAAAAAAATGTGGAATAGGACATTTTATTCCACATTTTGTGAAAATTTTTCACAATTAGACAACTATTTCATAATTGAATGAATTTTTACTTTTCCTAAAACACTTTCAGGATTGTAAATTTTTAAATCATATAACACAATTAAATCTGTTACTGTAATACCTTGTTTTGCAAGTAATTCAACAATTGCTTGTGCAGTTCCACCTGTAGCTAAAATATCATCAATAATTACAGCTTTAAGTCCAGGTTTTAATACTTCAGCTTGGATTTCAAGTGAATTTTGACCATATTCTAAATCATAACTTTGTGAAATTGTTTTACCAGGTAATTTACCAGGTTTTCTAACCATAATAAATGGTTTTTGAGTTTTATAAGCAACAGGTGTTCCAAATATAAAACCTCTAGCATCAGGTGCTACAATAACATCAGCATCTTTAGCAATTTCACTCATTTGGTTAATTACATAATCAAATGCTTCAGGTGAATAAAGTAAAGGTGCGATATCTTTAAAAATTATTCCTTCTTTTGGAAAATTAGGAACATCATTTATGTATTTTGTTAAATCCATATTAGTTTACTCTTACATCCTCATAGAATTCTAAAACGTCATCTTCGGCAATATCGTTAAAGCCTTTGATATGTGTACCAAAGTCTTTACCTTTAACAACTTCTTTAGTGTCGTTTTTATCACGTTTAAGTGAATCAATAACACCTTCATAAATCATTTTACCTGCTCTGATAACTTTAACTTTTGAATTTGATTTAATTACACCAGAATCACACATACATCCAGCGATTTTTCCAACTTTTGAGTAGAAGAATACTTTCATAATGTGTGCTTCACCGATTTTTTGTTCTTCATAAATAGGAGCTTTTTCTCCATCAAGCATTTTTTGACAATCTTCAATAATTTTGTAAATAACTGTATGCACTATTAAAGATACTCCAGCATTAGCAGCATTTTGTTTAATGTTAGGGTTAACTTTTAAGTTAAAGCAGAAAATTGTTGCATTTGATGCTTTAGCAAGTAATAAGTCTGTTTCATTAACATTTCCAGCAGCAGCTGAGATAACTTTAATAATTGCATCTTCGTTTTCTAAATTATTAATTTGATCTTTAATAGCTTGAGAAGTACCATAAACGTCTGATTTAATAATGATGTTAATAACTTTTTTACCATCAATATTATCTTCAACATTACTTTGTGAGTATAAAAGATCCATCTTATCTGCATTAGCTTTTTCAGCAGCTAATTTTTTAGCGAATTTTTCATCGTTAAATCCAATAAATCTATCTCCAGCATCTGGAACATAGTTAAGTCCTGAAATAATACCTGGGGCTCCTGGTTTAACTTTTTCAATTGGGTGACCATTTGCATCAAAAATCATTCTAACTCTACCATAACGTGATCCAGCAACAATGAAATCACCTTTGTATAAGGTACCATTTTCAACAATAATAGTTGAAACTGAACCAATACCTTTGTCAATTCTTGATTCAATAACAGTTCCAATAGGGTATCTATTAGGGTTAGCTTTTAATTCAAGAACTTCAGCAAGTAACATAATTGCATCAAAAAGTTCATTTAATCCTTCGCCCTTCATAGCTGAACCGTAAACAATTTGAGTATCTCCGCCATATTCTTCGATTAAAACGTCATTTTCAGCAAGTTCACCCTTAATTCTGTCTAAATCTTTATTTGGTTTATCCATCTTGTTAACGAAAACAATCATAGGTACACCAGCGGCTTTAGAGTGTTCAATTGCTTCTTTAGTTTGAGGCATAACCCCATCGTCAGCAGCAACAACTAAAATAACAATATCAGTTACTTTTGCACCTCTAGCACGCATTTGTGTGAAGGCTTCATGACCTGGAGTATCAAGGAATGTAATTTTATTTCCTTTGTAATCAATTTGGTAAGCACCAGTATGTTGTGTGATTCCACTACTTTCGCTTGCGGCCACATTTGAGTGCCGAATTTTGTCAATTAAAGTAGTTTTACCATGATCAACATGTCCCATAACTGTAATAATTGGTGAACGTTTAATTAAGTCAGATTCTTTATCAGTAAAGTTAACTTCATCAAGGAAGTTTGATCCGTCGATATTAGTTTCCTTTTGGAAATCATATCCATAATCTAAACAAATTTCAGCAATTTGTTCTTCATCTAAAATAGTGTTTAAAGTACACATTTTACCTTGCATGAAAAGCTTTTTAATAATATCATTTGCTGGAACTTTGATTTTTTCAGCAAAATCAGCAATAGTCATTTTTTCAGTAAAAATGAATACCCCGTCTTTTAATTCTGTTTTAGTGTTTGATAATTGTTCTTTGATTTCATTAACATTTGAAAGTCTATTTTGTTTGCCCATAAAGCACCTCCTTTAATTCAGCTTCGATTTTATCGTAAGTTTCAGGTGTTATATTAGTTCTGAAAGTACGATTAAAAGCTTTGGTTTTCTTTATGAAATTTCAATTTTGTTCATTAGGGATGAAATAAGCCCCTCTTTTACCTTTGTTTTTATTTAAATCCAATTCAAGTGAATTATTATTTTTATCATAACAAACTCTAATTAATTCAGAGATATCAACAATTTGATTGGATGCGATACATTTTCTGCTTCAAGTCTTATTCTCAATCATCGCTTGCTAGTTCATCCATATCAATTGAATCATCAAGTCCATATGAAGCTAAATCACTGTCCACTTTGAAATCTTTAAGTTCAACTTTAGAATTTTTAAATTCTCTAAGAACTTTTTTAGCTTTAGCTTCTTTTTCTTCTGAACTTTCTACAACATCTTCAGCTTCAGCATCCTCGTCTTCAAATTCATCATCGTATTTATCGATTTCACTGATAAAGTCGTAATTTGTAACTGATTCAAGTTCGCTAATTTTATCGTTATCAAATAATGAATCAAAATCAGCAATATTAATTCCTTTATTTTTAGGAGCTGATTTTTTAGATTTTTTAGGAGTTTCTTCAATAACATTTCCAAATTCATCTAAAGCGCTTGAGTTAAAGTCTTCAAATAATGAATCTGTGTCGATAAATGTATCAAGATTATTAAGTGTTCTAGCTGTTTTAGAGTTTTTGTTTCTTTCAGTTGATTTAAAGTAATGTGGTTCAAAATCAACAACATTGTTGAATGGAATTTGTTTTTCAACAGCTTCTGTAGCTGTAATAGCTTGAATTCTAGTGTTAGTTAACTTAGAAGCAAGTTCAATATTAATTCCTCTTTTACCAATAGCAACATTTACTTCACCATTACGTGTAATTGCATAGAAGTTTCCTTCACCTTCAGCAAGGTTAGGAACTACATCAATAACTCTTGCTGGAGCAAGCGCATTTTTAATGTATTCTGCTTTATCATCTGAGAATTTAATTAAATCAATTTTTTCTCCACCTAAAGTTTCTGAAATTGCATTTAATCTTTGAGCAGATTCACCAAGAACTGTTCCGATCATATCGAAATCAATTTTTCTATCAGGGTTGACTCTAAGAGCAACTTTAGATCTGATTCCTGCTACACGTTGGATTGAAACAACTTGCAGATCATCATTTTGGATTTCAGGAATTTCTGTGAAAAGAAGATCAAATAATTCAGTATTTGAAGTTGTTGATACAGAAACAATACTTAATTTTGATTCTTCATTAATTGCGTCAATGTATACAGAGATAAATTTACCTGGTTGTAAGTTAAGTTTTTCATTAACTTTGTTTGCTGGTAAGAATGCTGTAACTTGATCTTCAAATGCAACATTGTATGAACCGTTTTTGTTTCTTGTTAAAACTTTAGCATCAACTTTTTGACCTAATTTTTGTGAGTATTTAGCAATAATTTTTGCTTTTTCCATTGCTTTTGAAGCTTGCTTGTAGTCGTTTAAGATTGCTACATTGATTTTGTTTGTTAAATCTGCACATGTAAATGGAATTTTTACAGCATCATAAACTTGGATATCTGGATTTGAAAGTCTTGCTTGTGAAAGAGTCATGAAAATAATTTTTTCTTCAGGTGTATCTTGATTGAATTCAAAATCATCTTCAACAACTTCACCATTAACATTGTACATTCTAGTAATTTTATTTTCAAAATCTGTTTCTAATGAAACTTCGATATTTGGGTCGATGTTTTTAGTTGTTGCTTTTTCAACAGCTTGTCTGAAAATTTCAGCTACACTGTTAAAATCAATATCTTTAGAAGTAGAAGCTTCTTCTATTAATCTAAATAATTGATATTCTTCTGAGTTAATAACTTCAGTATTTGCTTTTTTGCTAGCCATTGTAACCTCTTAAAATTTTATATATTCACTAATATCTGCAATATTAGATTTTTCAATCTTAATTTTTCTAATTCTACCTTTTTGATTTCACTTAACTAAAATATCATTTTCATTAATTTCAAGTAATTGTGCAATCATATCATCTAAGTTTTCAACCGGTTTCTTAAATGAAATAATTAAGTATTTATCAATAAATTGATCAATGTTATCAAAAGTTACTTTAAGATCAGTTCCTTTTGAAAGCACTTCTAGTGAAAAATCATCGGTAAATCAATTTTGTGTATCCAAGTAATTTGAAAGTTCTCTTGAAATTTTTTCAACTTCATTTAAATCAGTTGAATCAACTGTAACAGAAAGAGTTTTTCCAAATGCTGGATCGTTAGTTATACTTGCGTATAAAATTTTAGGAAATTGCTGTTTTAATTGTTGTTCATTAAACATTTTTCCTCCTATGTAAATAGTAAAGAGTTGCTGAACCAGCAACTCCTTTCTTTTAACAATTTAATTTTAATTTATGAACCTATTATACTACATCCGCACCATATATCAGTAAAAATTTTTAAGATTTTTATAATTACCCCCTCTATATATTAAGGATAGCTAAATAAGAAATAAGAGTATAATGAAAGTATAGATATAAAAATTAAAGAAGGTTAAATTGAATAATCAAATAAAAGCTAAATATTTAAAAAGAAATATATGTATTTCGATATTAATTCCAATTTTATTGTCAATTATTTTTTGAGCTGTTGTTATACCGCTTGAGATTTATTACACAAATTTAAATATCACCATAGATAAAGATGTTATTTATTCTAGACAACAATACTTAAAAACAATATCATTTATTATTTATGATATTTGATTCATAATCGTTGATGTGTTCTTTTCACTTTTGTTATTTATTATTATTTTTAATAGAAATTATTGAACGCCAAAATGAGTACATGTAGACAATAAATTTCCTGAAAAGTTGAATAAATTTGAAAAATTTATCCAAAAATACATTTTAGTTAATAAAAAGGGAGAACCTAAAAGTTACTCAAATTTTAGTGCTAAAAAATTAAAGAAATTAAAATTAACAATTATTCTAACTCCATATATTTCACTATTTTTATTTTGCGCATTTCCAATTGCTAGTTGTGTCATATTTTGTGTAAATTATGATAACTTCCCTTTTACACTATCAGTTATAAATTACATATTTTATTTTATCTGGGCATTAATTAGTTTTGCACTTCATTGAGTTATGTATAAAATGTTGTTTTATTACATAGTTAAGTTTAATAAGATAAATATTCAAGATTTTAATTCTAAAGCCTTAAATAATTATGTAAAAAATAGAACATTATATCCATTTCCATTGTTAAAACGCAAATATCTTGTTATGCAAGAAAATGATAAAACAATTCCTGAACTAGATTTTAATATTTAAACCAATTGTTTAAAGCATAAAAACGCACCGAGGCTAAGAAAAAGTCTCGATGTTTTTATATAAATTTAATTATTTGTTCCTTAGCATTAATGTGCGCTTTTTCTCCTAAAGGAATAATACATTTAGGAACTCCGTGTCCAATATTGATATTATAAAGAACTGGAACATTACTGGGAATAACTTGAGTAATGATTTCTTTATATTCATCATAATAGGCTTCATCTTGTGGTTTACCTATTAAAACTCCGTTAATTACATCAAAAATACCATAGTTCTTAAGTGCTAGGAGCATTTGTTTATATTTTTCAGGATTAGATTTGCTTTCAGAAGTTTCGAGTAATAAAATTTTTCCCTTTCATTGATCTAATGAAGGAAAAATATCGTATTTAAAAGTTATTTCAAATGCTTTTGAATTTTGATCTAAAAAGTTTTCATAAATTGATTCAATGCATCCACCTAAAATTTCTCCTTCAAATTCATAATTCCCTTGTAATAATTCAAAACCTTTGTTATTTGGAAAAACAATACGTTTGGTATTTAATGCTTTTGGACTAAAATCCGTTCTTTCCTTATATCAAGTGTTAGAAGGTGTAATTTCTTTTATAGTTCCAGTTTGAAGTAATTCTAAAAAATATTTTTTAGTATAAGGTAACATATCTTCTTCTAATTCACACACATCTGGTAAAAAAGATTGACCATAAAATGTTTTAAGGCCTAATTTATAAAGTAAGAAGTGATTTACTGTTGTATCTGAGTAGCCCAAAAATATTTTATTTGTCAGATGTTGCTTTAATGCATTATTTTTCATTAAATAAGGAATTAATCTATAAGTATCATTACCACCGATAGCACATAAAATTAAATCAACTTGTGAATCTTCAAATGCTGATATCAAATCATTAGCTCTTGCTTCAGGGTGTAAATTCAAATATTCAAGACCTTTTAATGCATTCGGCATAATTTTTACTTTAATACCAAAATCATTTAATCTTTTTATCCCTAAATCTAACTCATGTTTAACGAAATTTTCACCTAAAATTCCGCTTGAAAGAGAAACTATTCCTACTGTTTTAATCATAAATATAATTATAAAGTTATTTATAAGAATTTCTGAAAAATATGAAAAAAGTGGAAATTTTGCAGTAATTTAACTTTTTATATCAAAGTCAAAATTCTTTTTGTATAATTTTTTCTATTAAAGATTGTGAGTATCTGATATGAAAATCCTTAATAAAAATAAATATGTGTACTGAACAAAAAGAAAAGTTTGAAAAAAAGAAATAAATAAGAACAAAATAATTTCAAACTATTGAAATACTATTGAATTATTTTCGCATCTTGTATTTTGAGTTATTTTGAATAGTTTAATTATTATTGGATATTTTGAATTAAGTAAAGGCTATGTGTTATTTGTTTTACTTAATCCATTATTTATTTTTTGAATTATTGCACTGATTAAAAACAAAATTAGATTAAAAAATAATTTTTTAAAATTAAATATTGAACAGCAAGAATGAGACATTAATAGCAATGTAAATAATGCTTGAATATTTGTACACTTAAAAAAAGATTACTTTGATTCATTTCTTAGAAAATTTTATTTAGATAAAGCTTGTGAAATAGATAAAAAATTTAAAAATAAAATTTCTACAAACAAATGTATATCAGATATTTCACAATATAGGTATAGTTTTATATTATTTCGTAGAAAAAGACTAGAATTTAAGATTAAAAGATATATTTGAGTATCAATGATTTGAGAGAGTTTTTTAAAAAGTTCGATTGCATTTTTTATCATTAGTGCAATAACAATGTTGCAATACACAAAAATCTATCCTGATTATCCTATGTATGTAATTATTAAATTATTAGCATTAGATTTTCCAATATTATTAAATTTAATATTTGTAAAATATTTTAGTCATTTTTTTATACAAAATTGCGGTAAGACAATTCAAGAATACTACGATCTAAAATTAGATGATCTATCTAATGTTAAATGAATAGAGAAACTTGAAAAACAAAAGAAAAACTATTATCAAAAGATATTTTTAAAGTATGTAGCAAGGCAAAAAAGTAAAAATAATCACTTTAAAAATATTTAATTTTAATTTTGCATTTCATACATGATTTAACCTACATAAAAAGTCAAAAAATATTTTATTTAAGCATTTTTTAGTGATGATGTCGATTGCTATATTCATTATGAATATAGCTTTTTTTTGCTAAAATATATACTAGTTATGAAAAATAGATGAAAGAAATTTTTAAAATTAAATAATTTTAAAAGACTACTCATCAGTTTTATCACAATTTTATCAGCTTTATTAGCAATTGTTTTCGGAAGTGTATTCTACATTGGAAAGAATGTTAATAAGTCCATAGAGTATGGTGGTGGAATTGAGGTAGTAGTTCAAGTTAAAAAAGATGGTCAGCAAGCTGATGCTAAATTAACTGAACAAGTTAACAAATCACTTTATGAAAGATTAACAGGAGGAACTGGACTTAATGGAATCACAGTATCTTCTGAAGGTGATGGAAAAATTAGAATTACTAAAAGTGGTGATATCACAGATTCACAAAGAATTGAATTTGAAAATGAAATTGTAGATAAACCAATTTTAACAATTACTAATGCTCAATTGCAACCATTATTTTATGAAGGAAGCTTTTTAATGCCTTCTGCAAGTGTTAAATCAATTAACAATATGGAAGCAAATGAATTAACTCCTTCTAAATGAATACCTCCATTTAAACAAAACTCAGCAAGTGTATTTTCAAATACTCAAACAGGTAAAACTGCAGTAAACTTAAAACTTGAAAATAACGAAGCTGTTTTACAATGAACTAAAGCTACAGAATTTATTTCACAACAACAAGACAGAAGAATGTTAATGTGACTTAACATTGAAAAATTATTATTCTTAGCTGAAAACAAATATCCAAGAGATTGAGAAGCTTCTGGTCACAATTTATGAAACTTTATTCACGTTGGTAACCAAGCATATTCTCAAATTACTGGAATTAATGGGCAACCTCAATATGTTGCTAACGAGTTAAAAACAAATCAATTTAATGCTAAAGAATTTTTAATTTCTGAAGCTAGTGTAAATCAACCACTTAATACTGCTGATGTACAAATTACTGGTAACTTTACACCACAAGAAGCTACAGAACTTGCTAATAAGATTAACTTTGGTTTAAGTGATTATGAATTAGATGTTATCTCAAACATTTACTTAAATGCTGATTTAAAATCTTCAGCCTTTGCATATGCAATGTATGCTGGAATTGTAATCTTTAGTTTAATTTCAATCTTTATGATGGTAAACTATGGATTACTTGGAGCATTAAGTACTATTTCAATTGCTTTATACATTTTCCTAACATTATTATTATTCACAGCACTTAGAGGTGAATATTCACCAGCTACTATAGCTGCCTTAATCATTGGTATCGGAATCAGTGTGGATGCTAATGTTATTACTTATGAAAGATTAAAACGACAAGTATATCTTGGAGATTCGCTGAAGAAATCCTTCAGGAATGCTGAAAAGCTTTCACTCTCATCAATTTTAGATGCTAATGTTACGACTATTATTGTTGGATTTATTCTATTTTACTTCGGAACTAAAGAAGTTAAAGGATTCTCTGTTACTTTAGTACTTTCTATCTTATTTACCTTAATTGTTATGCTAGTATTTTCTAGAATGCTTGCTACAATGCTAGTAAACTCTGGATTACTTGATGATAAATTATATTTATTAGGAATTAGAAAGAAATACATTAATAACAAAACTAAATTAGGTATTAAAGTTGAAAATAATAACTATTTAAAACAATCTAAATGATTCGCTCTTGGTTCATTAATTTTTATAGTAATTGGAATTATTGTTTTTGCCTCTGTTTCAGGCGCAAAAAACGAATTATGAGCTGGATTTAACCGTTCATTAGAATTCTCTGGTGGAACTAATATTACTATTTCAGCTGCAGTTGGAGCTCAATTAACACAACAACAAGCTGAAGAATTACAAAAAGCATTACTTGCTTCACCTGTAGGGCTGGATGATGCTAAAACCTTAATTGTACTTAATAAAGTAAGCTCAACTTCAGACAACTGAGCTGTATCAATTAAAACAATGAAAACATTTAGTCTTGAGCAAATGCAAGAAATTAAAAACTTAATTCTAACTCAAGATTCAGCACTTAAAATTGTAGATTATTCCATCTCATCTACTGAAGCTCAAAAATTAGTAATTAATGCAATTATTGCTACTGCTATTGCTTTTGGTGGAATTGTGCTTTACTTATTATTCAGAATGAGTTGAACTTATTCACTTGCTGCAATCATTGGATTGTTACACGATTTCTTAATGGTGCTAGCTTTTATCGTAATTACTAGATTACAAGTTTCAACAATTATTATTGCCGCAATGCTTTCAATACTTGGATTAAGTATTAATGACACTGTGGTTACATTTGATAAAATTAGAGAAACAATTAAAACTCAATATGCAGGAAAAATTCTTGTAAAAGAAGATATTACTTACATTGTAAACTCTTCAATCGCTGAAACCTTAAAAAGAAGTCTATACACTAGTGGAACAACAATTCTTGCTATCTTAGTGCTTCTTTGCTTTAATAATGCAACTGACTTTAACTTCAATATAGTAATGCTATTTGGTATTTCTATCGGGGTATATTCATCAATTTACATTTGTTCATGAATTTGATCAAAACTTGAATTACACCGTCAAAAAGTTATTGCAAAAAGAATTCAAAACGGCTTCTGAGATGTTAATCATCCAGATGAACAAACATTTGCTGGAATTAATGATTACATTTAAAAGAAGTTTTATTAAAAACAGCTTTTAAAGCTGTTTTTATATTAATAAAAATAATATAATTAAAATATACATATAAGGAGTAAATATGGCTAAATTTATAGATGAAGTTTATGTAAGTATCCAAGCCGGAAAAGGTGGAGATGGAATGGTTTCATTCCGTCGTGAAGCCCACGTTGATAAAGGTGGACCAGATGGTGGAGATGGTGGAAGAGGTGGAAATGTTTATTTCATTGGTGACCATGGAAAAAACACTCTTTTAGCCTTTTATAAAAATAAACATATTGTAGCTAAAGATGGGGTTAAAGGTGGACCTAAAAATCTTTATGGTGCTAATGCAGAAGACACTTTTATCCGTGTACCTGTAGGGACATTAGTATATAATGGTAAAAAACTTATAGCTGATGTTATTGAAGCTAATGTTCCATATTTAATTGCTAAAGGTGGAAAAGGTGGTAGAGGAAATACTAAATTTAAAACTGCTAAAAACACTGCGCCTAGAATTAGTGAAAATGGTATGCCTGGAGAAAAGTTTGAAGCACATATAGTACTTAAAATTCTTAGTGATGTTGGTGTTGTAGGTAAACCATCAGCTGGTAAATCAACATTTTTAAATGCTATTTCTAATGCTAAAGCAAAAGTAGCAGATTATGAATTCACCACACTAGTTCCACAACTTGGTATGGTTAAATTCCACGATGATTCCTTTACAGTAGCAGATTTACCTGGTCTTATTAAAGGAGCTTCTCTTGGGAAAGGGCTTGGAATCCAATTCCTTAAACATATCGAACGTTGTAGAGTAATTGCACATATTATTGACTTTGGTTCAGAAGAAAAAAATCCAATTGAGGACTTTGAAACTATTAATAATGAACTTAAATCATACAATTTAAAACTTGAACATAAACCACAACTTGTTATTGCTAATAAATCAGATTTAGAATGCTTTGAACAACATTATCAAGAATTTAAAGCTAAATATCCAGATGTTGAAGTAGTTAAAATTTCAGCTATCTTCCATGAAAACTTAGAACAAGTTAAAGCTAAATTATGAGACATGATTTCTAAACATGATATGCAAGCAATTGAAGAAGATGATGAAGAAGAAACAGTAATCGAATATGAACCTGATTTTGTTATCAAAAACCCATACAAAGGATATTTTGAAGTTGAAGGTAAAAAAGTTGAAGAATTATACAACCGTATTCCAATTAATACATTTGATAACTTAGTTCGTTTCAATAACATCCTTAAGAAAATGGGTGTTTGAGAAGAACTAGTTCGTATGGGAATTGAAATTGGTGATACTGTTTCAATTTACGGATTCCAATTTGAATGAACTGATGAAAATAATTAATAAAACTGTACAAACAATACATTTAGTCCTAAAAGTGTCTATGTGTATTGTTATTTTATATATATAATAGGATAAAATTAAATAATAAAAACTAGGAGGAATATATGAAAAAAAGAGCTGGAGTAACTTCGCTATTCTCAAGTGCTGGAATAGGGACTTTTTATCTAGATAAAATTGGATTGGATGTTACATTATCAAATGAATTGTTAAAGAAGAGATCTGACTTTCATTCATTTCTATATCCTAAATGTAACTCTATTTCAGGGGATATTACTAATCCAGAAATATTTAATAAATTAATTAAATTACATAAAGAATTAGGGAACAATATTTTGATCGCAACTCCTCCATGTCAAGGTATGAGTGTTGCCGGAAAGAACGATCCAAATGATATTAGAAATTTATTGATTACAAATGTTATTGAATTCATAAAATTGACTCACCCTAAATTAGTTTTAATTGAAAATGTAGCTCAACTTTATAAAACAAAAATATTTGTTAATGGAGAATTTATATTGATCACTGATTACATATTAAAAGAGCTTAAACCATATTATAAAAATATTAATTTTTACACTGTGAATGCAAAAGATTTTGATACACCACAAGAAAGAAAAAGAGCATTAGTTGTAATGAGTGATGAAGAATTTCAAATGCCTGAGCCAACAAAAGCAAAAACAGTTAGAGATGCTATTGAGTTTCTACCTTCATTAGAAGCAGGTTGTTATTCTGATATTAAATATCATTATGCAAAAAAGCACAGTGAAAGACAAATCACTTGAATGAAACATACTCCTACCGGTAAAAGTGCGATGGAAAACGAAGTTTATTACCCACAAAAACCTAATGGGGATAAAATAAAAGGCTTTTCTACAACATATAAAAGAATGGAATGAGATAAGCCTGCTCCAACTATAACTATGGCTAATGGTTCTATTTCAAGCCAAAACAATGTTCATCCTGGTCGTTTATTAGAGGATGGAACATATAGTGATGCTAGAGTACTTACTCTTAAGGAAATTTTCTTATTGAATGGACTAGATGATACATTCGAAGTCCCTGAATGAGCTTCTGAAAACTTAGTGCGTGAAGTTATGGGTGAGTCAGTTCCACCAAAGATCTTTTATTTATTTTTAAAAGGAAATGCAGATAGTCTTGAAAAGATTAAATAATCAATTTTGAAGAGCTCCTGGTAATAAAAGAGTCTTTGATGCACCACTACAATATATTGTCCCAATACAAGTAAATAAAACAGTAAATAATATTTGTAATTTCTTTTCGTATTATGCATTAGAATATTTTTTCAATAATAAAGAAAAAAAGATTAAATACAATGAAACCACTAGAAAAATATTATTTAACTACATCTTAGATAAAATGCCTTTTGATTACGAAACTAAAACAACTAATAGTCATTTAGTTAAATCATTAGTTTTCTATAAATTACTCCAAGTATACGAAGAAGAGGACAAAAAATATATAAGAATTACATTTGATGGAATAGACTTCTTTTCTAACTGAAAAGAATATATTCAAACAAATGAGCCTAAATTAAATTACAAGTTGATTGATATATTTTGCAGATTATTATTAGAGGTAAAATATCCTTCAAATGCATTGTATGATACAACAATAAACTTACATCTTTATCCTTTTAGAATACTTTTTGTATTACTAGAAAATAAAAAAACTTTAAGTGTTGATTTTATTAAGAATAAACTGATTGATATTGTTTCTTATCATGATTTTATTGAATACTTTGAAAATGATATTATAGTATCTTCTGATAACCATAGTTTAAATGAATTGAAAGATAATGCTCGTGATAAATTTAAAGCATGATGCATACAATCGTTTGTTGCAATGGGACTTTTACTTAATGATGGTAAAAACATCACTTTAAACCCTGAATATGAAAATATTATTAATAAGTATTTATCATCTATTGATATTAATCATAATTTATTTTATGAAGCAAATGAAAATATTATTATTAAGCCTTCTAAAGAAAAAAATGCTAGAAGTGCAATTGTTAAAAAGTATGTATTAGGAACTGCTAAAGAATGTTATTTTAAAAATAAAGTATTTTCAGTATTTAATAATGGTGAACAATTTTATATTCATCATGATACTTTTAGAAAAAGAGATAATTCAATTTATTTAGAGGGACATCATATTTTACCCTTTTCAGCAGCTGATTTATATTGCTCACAGAATGGAAAAAATGTTGATTCGCCTGAAAATGTAATACCATTATGTGCTACTTGTCATAGATTATTGACTTTTGGTACAAGTGAACAAATTTCTAGTTATACTGATGAATTATTAAATTATCTCACAATGAATAATTGAACTTTTGTCACAAAAGAAAGATTATTAGACTTCTATTACATAGATGTAGAAAAAATTTAGATATCTTTATAGGCATTAGCTATTATTGCTGATGCTTTTTATTATATTTTTTAAAAAAGCTGTTTAAAAATCACGAATATCTTATATAATATATACAAATTATGGGGCAGTACTCAAGAGGCTGAAGAGGTGGTCCTGCTAAGACTATAGGGGAGGCAACTCCCGCGGAGGTTCAAATCCTCTCTGTCCCGCCATTGAAAATAAATACTAGGCAACTAGTTTTTTTATTGACATTTTTTCATTCAGTAATATATCTAAAAAACTAAATTTTATCAATATGAAAAAATGTGGAAAATTTCCACAATAAAAAATTTATTTACTATTTTTTTCTTTTTGTTCTATAATATAGATATAAACAACATAAAATATAAGCCTACGAGAGGAAAAAAATGACAAAAAAAGAATACATTAACGAAGTTGCTGAACGTTCAGAATTCACACCAAAAGATGTAGAAAAAGTATTTGATGCAATGGTGTTTGTTCTTAAAGAACAATTAATCATGGAAGAAAAAGTTAGATTATCACACTTAGGGATTTTCTCAACAGTTGTAAAACCTGCTAGAACAATGTCTAACAAATTCAAGAAAACAGCTGACGAACCTGATTACATCGAAGTTCCACAAAGACGTGTTGTTAAATATACACCATCAAAATACTTACGTGACTTAGTTGATTTTAAAGCTTAAGAAAAAATAGTTAATAAGCCAGGAAACTCAAGATTTAAAAAACTTGAGTTTTTCTTTATTTTTTCATATGAAATTGACTTTTTACTTTTAAACTCTTGATTTAAGAAATCGACACTTATTTTATAAAATTCATTATAAAGTGAAAAATATACTATGACAAAAGCAATTCCACCTTGTGAATTTATTAAACTAAGATATTGCAATTGATGCAAGCGAAAATTAGACAAATCTAAGCTTTTTTCATTAGTGCTTTTAGCTTCAAAAGCTACAAATTTACCTTGATACATCCCAATGTAATCCACTGTAGATTTAAGTAAAGTAATCGAAGCTTTAAATTTATTGTGCGAGATATTTTTTAAATCGCTAAAAGAAGTAGGAACTGCTTTTTTCTCAATAAAAGCAATATTGTTTTCTCAATAATATTTAATACTTTGATTAATTACACTTTCTAGAAACATTCCACGATTTTTACTACTCATATTATTTATATGAAAAAATCTTATGGTGAACTGAAAAAAAGTTTTATTTTTCAGCTTATATGTTTAGTTTTATCATAAAAAATATACAATTATATAAAAGAGGTAGCGATGAATAAAATTTTAATAATTGGTAACTGAAAAATGAATACAACCTATTCTCAATGTAAAGGTTACATTGAGAAAATTAAGGATTTTTATCTAACTAATGAAAAAATCTTTCAAGATAATATTTATTTTGGAATTGCAGCGCCTTATATTGCTCTACCAGCTTTTGCTAATTTAAATTTAGATCATTTTGTGTTAGTGTCTCAAAATGTTTCAAGTAATTCATGTGGATCATTTACTGGAGATATTAGTGCACAAATGCTAAAGGATTTAGATGTTAAGTATGGAATAGTTGGACACAATGAACGTAGAATATATCATGGTGAAACTAATGCAAAAGTAAATGCAAAAGCTAAAGCACTAATTTCACAAGGTATTATTCCAATTATTTGTGTTGGTGAAGACTTACAACAATTTGAACAAGGTTTAACTAATGAAGTAATTAAAGCTCAAGTACTTGAATCAACTAAAGATTTACCAGCTGATAAGTATGTAATTGCTTATGAACCAATTTGAGCTACTGGAACAGGGAAATGTGCTTCAAGTTGTCAAGCACAAGAGGTATCTAAATTTATCCGCAGTTTAGTTAATAAAAAATGCCGTATTTTATATGGTGGAAGTGTAACTGAGGAAAATGTTACTAAGTTAATTAATAAAGATGATATTGATGGATTTTTAATCGGAAAAGCAGCACTGGATAGTGAAAGATTTTTTGAAATAATCAAAAAAGTTTATCAAGCTAAAAATTAGGAGAAAAGCATGGAAAAGAAAAAAATCAAAGTATTCATTGACTTTGAAGCAATTACAAATAACTTTTTAAAAAGAATACCTCGTAAAATAGATGTTCCTTTCCTTCCTTACTGTTATACAGTAGGAATGTATAAAAATAATGATTCAAAAAATGCTTTCTTAATTAAATCTTCTTTAATGTCTTTTAAAAATTTTAAAGCAAAAAATTATGTGATTAAATTGAAACAAAATATCTTAAATGATCTTTCAATTTTAGCTAAAGAAGAAATAACTTTAAAAAATATTGATGAAAAAATTGAATTTTATGGATGGAATCCACAAATGGAAAATTTAATCCTAAATCATTTATTCAATGTTCCTTGTTATAATGCTTCACAATACCGTAGAAATAAACCGATTTCACTTTCACTTAAAACTGTTGTACCACATGATGGTGAACAACATTATTTTGCTGAAACTAAAAGAATTATTAAAAGTAAAAAAGCTGGTATAGATATTGATATCTTTAATGATCCAGGCTTTGCTGCAGCTTTTTTAGGTTACTTACGTTTCTTGCATTTTAACAAAATTGCACTTCCTAAAAAAGGCTTAAAACTTAGTGATCAAGATTTTCAAAAAATAGATACTGATATTATTAACTATAATAAAGATGACGTTTTAAAGCTTGATTACTGTTATAAAAATCAAAGCATTATTATGCAAAGATCTAAAAAACTTGATGGATTAAATCAAGATATTAATAAACATTCTTCACTACTTAAAAACCAAAAACAATCTTTAGCTAATTTCAAAAAGATAGTAGATAAAAAAGCAAAATTCAACCCAAGTATTCAAGTTGAAGATTTAAAACAAATGGCTGAAAATAAAATTGCCCAATATAATTTATTACTTAAATTCATTAAAGAATTACCCGATAATATAGTTACTTTAGAAGAAGCTATTATGTGAGCAAATTTAAAAATTGAAAGCACAGAAGACAAGATTTTACAAGCTAAAAAAGAGAAACAAGAAATGTAGCCTAGCGGCTATTTTTTTATAAAAAAATGCATATCAATAACATTTATTGCTAAATTATTGTTTTTTAAAAAATATTCTATAATATAGGCATACATAATATAAGCAAGAATTAATATATATTTATATATATTAAGACTAAAAAATAAATAAATTATTGAAAGGATATGTTATGTCTAAGAAAAATAAAATAATACTTATTTCAACAGGATTAGCAACAGCTGCAACTTTAGTTCCACTTGTTGCTGCAACTACTACTGCTGAAGAGAATATTCCAGCTCCTTCACCAGATTTTGGAACAAGTATAACACCAAGTTCTCAACAATATTGAAATCCGGAATCATTTTATAATAGTTTTCAAAGTAATTGAGCACCAAGTACTTATAAACCTTCTCCAAATAATCCAGTTATTATAAGTGAACCAAATAATGTTGAAGGCTTACCACAAAATGTATCACCTATGAATGCGGAAGAACAAACTTGAACAGTTGTCTTTGATGCTGGTCAATTTGGACAAACTTCTGATTATTCAATGGGGCTTGCACTTTCTGCTGATTTAGAATTCGTACCTGGCTCATTTTATATTTCAGTCGGTAATGACGAAGGCAACTGAATTAATAATATGCAAATTTCAGAATTAGATAATTCAGAAGTATTTTCGAGATTTAAATATAAGCCTAATGATCCAAAAGGCAATCCAAAAGATTTAATAGGTACATATGGATATCCTTATTCAAAAGATAGCAACCACGTAGCAGGTCCGATAAAATATGGTAATGAATGAGCATATATTCAGCAAATTGTAACTTCTAATGGTTTAGCTGACTTGGATAAAGGTGCTGCCTTCAATTTTATTTCAGACAAAGCTAATTTAAATTTACCAGAAAAGACTGCGGCAATAGACTGATTTAAAAATAACTTTTATACAATCGGAAGGGCAATTGTATTTTATACAAAATTTAATACTCAAAATACAAAGATGCCGAAATATACAATTACTTTTAAAACAAGAAAATATGTTTCTAAAGATGTTTCAGCATATTTATATGATTCAGCAACAGGAAACACAATAAAAGGAAGTGGCGGAGGAGCAGCATTTATCTCTGCATTCTGAGCCCCAATGGGCGGTGATCCAAGATACTTTACCGGATATAAATATACAAGAACTGGATATCAAGATGTGTTTGTAAATACAAATTTAAACTTCCACATTAATGATGGTAGTTCAATTCCTTCAACAGTTGCAAGACCTAAATTTAAATATGAATTTTTATACGGTGGAAGCAAACCGGAAGTTACTGAAGAATTCACTGAAAGCGGATATGAAAATAAATCAAAACAATATGCTTTCTCATATAATGCTGATGCTGGTATGCGTTTTGAACCAAACTCAACAAGCGGATTAACATACTACAATCCAGATTCAACAGAAAACTTCTTTATTGAAAATAATTTAAGCGTTAATGCTCCAACATATCAATTTACTGATGATATAACAATGTACTTTAGTAATGAATGATATCAAGCTAAAACTAAATTAGTTCAAACTATAAAAGATGCTGGTAAACCTAAAGGTAATGATAAGGAGATTTGAAGCAAAAGCGTTGTTTCTGCAGCATTAGATTATTTAAGAAAAAAAGATAATAACGCATTGAAATACCAAGCAAAAGATTGAACAGCAGCTAAAATGAACGATTTACGATCTGTTAAAAATGTTAAATATGAACTTGAATCTTCTAAAGAACTTATAAAATTAATTTTAGACAAACAAGGACCTCAAACTAATAATTATAAATATGCTGATACAAAACTTCAAGAAGCTTATGATACAGCTTATAGAGCAGCGAATGCAATTGTATCAGATAGTCATACAATATCTCTTGTTACTAATACTGAGGATTTTGCTACAGTAAGAATTACAAGGCTATATAATGCTCTAAAAAGCGCAGCTAATGCTTTAAATGGAGAAAAAAATTTACAAACAGCAAAAGAAACAATTAATAATTTAAATAATTTAACTGAAGAAGTTAAAAAACATTTTATACAATATGTTATAAAAAATACTAATAATGGTTCAACTCTTTCTGATAAAGTCAAAGAAATAGTTAATGTTTCAGAAGCATTTGAGAGAATGGTTACAGAATACAAAAAAGATGTGGCTTTAAAAACTACTGATCCTAAATATTTAAATGCTACTAACCAAAAACAATTTGATGATGTATTAAACGAAGTAAAATCTTCATATGAGCTTACAGATACTGAATGTAAATTAGATAAAAAAACTACTGATCCTGCACGATTTACAAAAGAAATCCAAAAAATGAAAGCTGCATATGACGCTTTAGATGGAATTGAAAAATTAAATGAAGCAAAAACTAATGCCGCTGCAGACATTAATAAACTTAACAATCTTTCAAGTGCACTTAAAACTAAATATATTAATGACATTAATGCTGCTACAGTTATAACTATATCTAAAGTTAATGAAATCAAAGAACAAGCTACAAACTTAAATACACAAGCTGGTGTATTCAAAGAAGATTTAACTAAATACACAAACTATGCTACAGATAATAAATATAAATATGCTACAAATGACTTAAAACAAGCGTTTAAAAATCAATATGATACTTCAAATGGATTATTTAGTAATGAAGAACCAAATGGATTAGTTCTTACAAATGATTCTACTGCGGAAGCATTACAAAAAGCTCAAAGTCAACTTGATCAAGCTTATGATGCTTTAGATGGAACTAAGAATCTTCAAGATGTTGAAAATGCAATTAATGCTTTACCTAACTTATCGCCAGAACAAAAAACAAATTTAGTTAATAAAGCTACAGCTACAGCAGATAAAGAAGCGTTAGATAAAGTTTTAAAAGATGCTCAAACAGCTGATAATGAAGCTTTCCAAGCTCAAAAAGATGCATTAAAGGATCAAATCGATAGCTTAAATAATTTAACTGATAAACAAAAGGAAACGGCTAAAGAAAATATCCAAAATGCTAAAAATCTTGCTGATGCTAATACAGCAAAAACTAATGCTGACAGCCTTAATACAAATATGGGTACTTTAAAAGATCTTATTAAGGATGCTGAACAAGTTAAAAAATCTTCTGATTATATAAATGATCCTGAAAAGCAAGCTGATTATAATAATGCTATTGCAAATGCAGATAATGCTATCAAAGCACAAGATAGTAATTTAACTCCTGAACAAGTTAAACAATATACAGATGCAATTAACACAGCAAAAGCAGCTTTAAAAGGTGAAGAAAAACTTAAAGCAGCTAAAGAAACAGCGATAAATAATTTAGCTAACTTAACAAATTTAAACCCAGCTCAAAAAGAAGCTGCACAAAAAGCAATTAATGATTCAACAACACTTGATGATGTTACTACAGCAAAAACTAATGCTGATGACTTAAACACAGCAATGGGACAATTAAAAGATGCAATTACTTCAGGTAATGATGCAAAAGGAACAAATAATTTCACAAATGCTAGTGAAAAATTAGCTGAAGCATTAACAGATGCTTTAACTGAAGCTGATACAGCAACAGGAAAAGATGGAGCTGCACTTACAAAAGAGGAAGTTAATGCATTAAAAGATAAAATAACTGATGCGGTTTCTAATTTAGATGGTAATAGTAGACTTCAAGAAGCTATTTCTACTGCCGAAACTAGTTTAGGACAATTAAATAATTTATCTCAAGAAGTTATTAATAAATACAAAGAAGAATTAAAAACTAAAACATCAAATTCTGATGTTAATGCTGTAGTAACTAAAGCTACAAGCTTAAATGCTAAAGCTGGTGAATTATTATCAGCAATTTCAAATAATCAAGCTATTGTATCTTCTAATACAGATCCTAGATATGTTAACGCTACAAACCAAAATGTATTAACAGATGCTATTGCAAATGCAAATAAATTATTTAATAATAATAAATTAATTAATGATTCTACTGTAGAACAATTAACTCAAGAAATCGAAAAATTAAATACAGCTTATAATAAATTAAATGGATTAGATCAATTAGCAAAAGCTAAAGCAAAAGCAACTGCAGAAATTAATAAGATGAAGAATCTTTCTGAATATCAAAAGCAATCTTTAAACCAACAAATATCTGAATCTAATGATGAATCTTCAATTACTACAATTAAACAAGGCGCTTCACAATTAGATACAGCTATGGAAGCTTATAATAAAGCTGCTGAAACATACAAAGACACAGCTACTACACCAAATTATAAATATTCTTCTACAGCAACTCAAGAAGCCTTTACTAATGCAAATAATGCTGTTCAAGAACAACAAAATAAATTAAATGGTACAGAAATAATGGATCCTGCAACCATTAATTCACAAACTGAAGCATTAAATAATGCCGCAACTGCTTTAAATGGTGCAAACAACATTGAAAAAGCTACAAAAGACATTAATGCTTTAACTAACTTACCAGAAAAAGATAGAAAAGATTACATTGCAAAAGCAAAAAACACTACAAACAAACAAGCTTTAGAAGATGTTGTTCAAGAAGCAACTAATGCCGCAAATCAAGCTTTAGCTAATGCTAAAACAGCTGCAATACAAAATATTGATTCACTTAAGAATTTAACAAAAGCTCAAAAAGATAAACTTATTGAAAATGTAAAAGAAAAAACAGATATTGCTGATGTAAATACTGTAGAAAGAAATGCTACTACATTAGATAACACAATGCAAGCAGCAAACACAACAAATAATGATAAATCTGCAGTTGAAAAATCTTCAAATTATGTAAATGCTTCTGAAACAGCAAAAGCTGCATACGATACAGCAATTAAAGCGCTTTCAGACGCACTTACAGCTGCTCAAAATAAAGAAGATCCTAATTTATTAGATAATGAAAATATTAAAAAATTAACTCAAGCTGTTGAAACAGCAAAAACAAACTTAGATGGAGATTCTAGATTATCACAAGCCAAAACAGCTCAAAAAGCTGAAATAGATAAACTTAAAAACTTAAATACTGCACAAATTACAGCAGCTAAACAAGCTATTGATGATGCTAATACTCTTGATGGAATTTCTACAGCTGTAGAAACTGCAAAACAACTTAATACAGCAATGGGTGAATTAAACTCAGCAGTTGCAACAGCTAAAGAAACTACACAAAAATCAACAAATTACATTGATTCTTCAGCGGATAAACAAACAGCATTAAATACAGCTATTGAAAATGCTGAAAAACAATTACCTAATGGTGCAAGACAAACAGCTCTTACAAAAGAACAAGTAGAAGCACTTAAAAATGCAATTACAAAGGCTACAAATGAATTAGATGGAGCTGCTGAATTAGAAAAAGCCAAAACAACTGCTAAAACTACATTAGATGCATTAAGTAACCTCTCACCAGAAGTAATTAAAACATTCAAAGATCAATTACCTACAGCTACAAGCAAGCAAGCTGTTGCCGATATAATTGAAAATGCTGAAAAATTAAACACAGCTGTTGCTGAAATGAAACAATCAATTGATAAATATCAAAAGGTTGTGGATGAAAATACTGATCCTAAATATGTAAATGCAACAAATAAAACAGCACTTACAACTCCTTTAAGTACAGCTCAAGGATTATTAAATGAAAAAGGACAATTAATTGCAAACAACACTGTTGATGGAATTAATAAAGCTAAAACAAATATTGCTAACGGATATAATGCTTTAGATGGTGATACTCAACTTTCAAATGCTAAAAACCAAGCTAATAACTATATTGATGGATTAACTAACTTATCTAAAGCACAAAAAGATGCTTTAAAAACTAAAGTTAATGCAGCAACAAAAATATCAGATATTGACGATATTAAAACAACAGCTGACACCTTAAACACAAACATGGGTGCATTTAATAAAGCTGCAAGTGATAACGCAACTACAGCTGATACACCAGCGTACAAATATGCTGAAACAGCAAAACAAAATGAATTTAATAATGCTTTAAAAGCTATTACAGAACAACAAAAACAAGAAAATGGTGTAGCTGAAATTGATCCTGCTACAATCGCACAACAAACACAAGCTTTAACAACAGCTGCTAGTGCTTTAGATGGTGCAAAAAACCTTGATAATGCTAATAAAGCTATAGAAGCTTTAAGTAACTTAACTCCTGAACAAAAACAAGATTTTAAAACACAAGCATCTCAAACTAATAACAAAGAAGCATTAGATGAAGTTGTTAAAAATGCTACTCAAGCCAATGCTGATGCATTAGCTAATAAAAAAGCAGAACTTAAAAAACAACTTGAAAGCTTAACAAACTTAACACCAAACCAAAAAGCACAAGCTATTGAACAAATTGATGTTGCCGCAGATAATGTAGCTGCGCAAAGCGCATATGATAATGCAAATACATTAAATACAAACATGGGTACATTAAATTCTCTTATTAATGATGCGCCTAATGTTAAAGCTTCATCGAACTATGTAAATGACCCAGCACATCAAGCTGCATACAATAATGCTATTGATGCTGCAACACAAGCTAAAAATGATACTAAACAAGCTCCTTTATCAGCTGCAAAAGTTAAAGAATTAACAGATGCTATTGAAAATGCTAAAACAGCTCTTAATGGTGAAAAATTACTTGAACAAGATAAAACAGCTAAACTTGCTGAATTAGATAAATTAACTCACCTTAACCCAGCTCAAAAAGAAGCTGCAACAAAAGCAATTAATGATGCAACAACAACTCAAGGCGTTGCTGATGCTCTTGCTACAGCTACTGCATTAAATAATGCAATGGATGCATTACAACAAGCTGCAAATACTGCAGAAGCAGGAAAAGGTGATGTTAACTATACAAATGCTTCAGTTGATAAACAACAAGCTTTAACTGATGCTATAAATGCTGCTACAACAGCTACTGCAGCAAATGGAACTAACTTAGATAAAACTGCTGTAGATAAATTAGCTAAAGCTATAGCTGATGCTGTTAAAGGATTAAATGGTGATAGTAATTTAACAACAGCTAAAACAAATGCAAATAAAGCTTTAGATAAATTAAATAACCTTTCACAAGCTGTTATTGATGCATATAAAACTGAAGTTGCAGCTGCAACAAGTGATACTGCAGTTAAAGCAATAGTAGATAAAGCTACAGCATTAAATAATAAAGTTGCTGATTTACAAAGCACAATTAATACATATGAAGATAAAATTACAAATAAAGATCCTAAATATGTAAATGCTACAAATAAAGATTCATTAGATAATCCATTAAATGCTGCTAAAGCATTACTTGATAAAGAAAATAAATTAATTGCTAATAATACTGTTGATGGAATTGCTACAGCAATTAAAAACATTCAAGATGGATACACAAACCTAGATGGAGACACAGTTCTTACAAATGCTAAAGATACAGCTACAAAAGCAATTGATGCTATGAAGAATCTTTCAGCTGCTCAAAAAGCTGCATTAAAAGAACAAGTTTCAGCTGCAAATGATACAGCTACAATTGATGGTATTGCTACAAAAGCTCAATCATTAGATGATGCAATGCAAAAATTCAACCAAGCTGCAAGTGATAATGCAACTACAGCTACTACACCAGCTTACAAATATGCTGATAGTGTAAAACAAAGTGAATTCGACAAAGCATTAAAAGCTATTAAAGATCAACAAGATTTAGCTAAAGGAACAACGCAACTTGATCCTGAACAAATCAAAAAAGATACACAAGCTCTTACACAAGCTGCAGCGGCCTTAAATGGTGCTGAAAACATTAAGAAAGCAAAAGATACAATTAATGCTCTTGAAAACTTAACACCAGAAGAAAAAGAAAACTTCTTATCTCAAGCTAAAGTTGCAACAAATAACGAAGCATTACAAGCTGTAGTATCTAAAGCACAAGCTGCTAATACTAAAGCATTAGCTGATAAGAAAGCGCAACTTCAAAAAGCTGTTGATTCATTGAGTAATTTAACTGAAAACCAAAAAACAAAAGCTAAAGAAGATATTGCTAATGCAACTAATGTTGCAAATGCTCAAAATCAATATGATGCTGCAAATGACTTAAACACAGCCACAGGAACATTAAAAGACTTAATTAAACAACAACCTGAGGTTCAAAAAACAAATAATTACATTAATGACCCAGCACACCAAGGTGCATATAATACAGCAATTACTAATGCAACAAATGCATTAAATGATACTGAACAAGCCCCTTTATCAGCTGCAAAAGTTGCTGAATTAACTAAAGCAATTAAAGATGCAAAAGCTGCTTTAGATGGAGATAAAATCTTAAAAGATAAAAAAGCTGATGCAATTAAGAACTTAGATAAAACATATCCAAACTTAACTCCTGAACAAAAACAAACAATTACAGATAATATTAATTCAGCTACTGATTTAGATAACTTAGATAATGTTCTTAAAAATGCAAAATCAGTAAATGATAAAATGGATGTTTACAATAAAGCTTTACAAGCAGTAAATAAAGATTCAAATAACTTTAAACTTGCTGATGATACTAAGAAACAAGCTTTAACTGAAGCTTTAGCTAAGAAAGTTAATGATTTAACTGATCCAGGACAAATCCAAAATGCAATTGATGCTATTACTACAGCAAATAATGCATTAAATGGTGATGACAACTTAACTAATGCAAATAAAGCTATTGATGCTTTAGATAACTTATCTAAAGCTCAAAAAGATGCATTAAAACAAACTGCAGCTACATCTGCGAATAAAGAAGCTTTAGATACATTAGTAAATAACGCAACAAACGCAAATACTAATATTGGAACTTTAAAAGATGCTGTTAAATTGGCTAACGCAGTTAAAGAACAATTAAGCAATAACAATAATGTTACAATGCCTGAAGACAAAACTACTGCTATTGCAAACAAAGTTGCTGAATTAGACAAATTATTAACAGATGCAAACAATGTATTAAACAATAATATTGATACAGCTAAAGTTGCTGATATTGCTACATTAGCAAATAGCTTAACAACTTCAGCAAACAAAGCAAGACAAGAAATTGTTGCTCCAGCTGTTGAAAGCTTACAAGAAGCCTTACAACAAGCTAAAGATGTAACACCAGCTAATGAAGCATTACAACAACTTATTGCTCAAGGTGATAAACAAATTGCTTTAGTTCCAGAAATGGATAAACCTATAACATATCCAAATAATGTTTTCGATGTAACCGATTTAACTAATAAACTTACAAATGAAACATTACGTAATAAACTTCAAAATGTAATTAATGCATTACCTCAAGAATTAACTTCTTCACCTTACTTCAAAGAAACAATTCTTAATAATGCAAATGCTACAGTAGCAAACCCTGCTGCTACAAATGAAGAATTACAAGCACAACTTGATAAGTTAGATAACATTGCAGCTAAAACACCTTTATATCAAGAAATTGATAATGCTAAAGATGTATATCAACCAAATGCTAACTTACAAACAGCACTTAATAATGCAATTGATGCTTTAAATTCACCAGATAATAAAGCTAAAGATCAAAACTTCTTTACACAAGAAGCTGAAAAATTAGCTAAATCAATTGCATCAGATAAGTTAGATAAAGTTATAGCTCAAGCTAATGCTATTGATCCTAAATCAAATAACTTATCTCAAGCTATTGCAACAGCAAATGGTGTATATAATAATCCAAATTCAACTACACAAGAATTAAATGATGCTGCTGAAGCACTTGAAAAAGCAATTAAAGAAGAAAACTTACAAAAAGCTAAAGACTTATTAAACAAAGTATCTACGGGCTTAGATGCAAACAAACTTTACAATGCTCCACAAGCATTACAAGACCAATATAATAATTCATTAAAACAAGCACAAGACTTTGTAAATAACGCACTTGCAAGCGGAAGTCTTCCTACAAATGAAGAAATGAATAACTTCAACCAAAATGTAATTGCTAAAGTAACTAGTGCTGAAGCTCAAATTAATTTATTCCCAGCTGAAGAATTCAAAAATGCTGATGGTGCAAAAGAAACTTATGTTGCAAACGCTTTAGATAAATTAAAATATCTAAACCCTGAAACTAAAGCTAAATACACCGAAGCATTCAATGCTGCAACAACAAATGCAGCCGCTGAAGAAATCTTAGCTAATGCAGCAAAAGAAAATGCAGATAATAGCGCTAATATTAATGCTGTTATTGAAAACTTAACTAATGCTGTAAACAATAAAACAACTGCAAATGTACAAGCTGCAAATGATTTAATTGCTAAATTAACTTCTGCTCCAGCTGCTATTGTGGATGAATTAAATGCTAAATCATCTGCTGTAAGTGAATTATTAAATGCAAACAATGCATTAAATACTTACTTAAATACAGATTACAAAGATGAAAATGCTTTCCAAACAAACAAAAACGCTTTAGCACAAGCTAATGCAAAATTACAAAACCAAACTGCAAATGATGCTTTAACACAACAACTTGTTAATACAATTAATTCAGCTAATACAACATTAAAAGCAAATGAAAAATTTGTAAATGACTTAATTCAAGCAATTGAAGAAAAAGATGCTGAAAAATTAAATGCTCTTACAAATAATGCTGCTAATGTAAATAGCGACTTAAGTGCCTTTGTAAATGCTCTTAAAGATGCAAACTACTTAGCAATCTTAAGTAAAGAGCCAAAACAAATCACAAGACAAGATGTTAAAGATATTCAAGATCTTGTTAACTCAGATGCCTTTAGAAATGCTCCTGAATTACTTCGTAGTTTAATTAAGGATGACTTCAAAACTAACTCAGCCTTCCCATGATGAGCATGATTAGTAATTGTTTCTGGATTAACATTCCTTTCAGGTATTATCCTTCTTACATTCAAGAAGTAATACAAAAATTCCAGCTCACTCGAGCTGGTTTTCTTATACCTTTAGTCCAATGCCCTAGGGGCAAAATAAAATCCAGCTAAGCTGGAAATAATTATTATAAGTATGTATCACTTGGTTTAAGTAATGCTAAATCAAATTCAACAACAACTTTTTTACCGAATGATTCAAGTTCAACTACTGCGATATCTTTATCAACATCAATCATTGCAATTGGGCCAACTTCACCTTTGTATGGACCATCAATAACTTCAACTAAATCACCTAATTTAAGACCAAGAAGGTTTTTACCTTCTCTAAATAAATCGTAGAATTCAGCTTCGGCACGATTCATTTTCTTAATTTCAATATTTGAAACTGGAGTTGGTTTTGCTCCTTTTCCTGATGATCCGATAATCCCTGTAACGTATTGTGTGTTACGGATAACGTATCAAGCTTCATCAGTCATATCCATGTTTGCAAATATGTATCCTGGATAAATGTTAACATACTTGATTTTATAATCATCACCAAGACGTTTCTTTTCCATTTCTTTAGGTGTTAATGTTGGTTTTTTGTACATTTTAAAAGCACCATCTTCAGTTGCTTCATTATTAAAGCTCTCAGCCACATTTTCAGCCACGATTCTGTTTTTTAAAGCTTCTAAAACTTGTTCTTCTTTACCACGGATTGTAGATATCATGTATCATTTGAATTTTTTATCCATAAGTTTCTCCTTAACCTGCATGAATTGCGGTTCATAATGATGTAAATCCCATTGTTACACCATAGACAAATAAAGCGAAAATAACTGTGAAAACAATAATTATTGCTAAATTTTTTCAGTTTTGTTTAGGTGAATTTCATCTAACACGTTTAATTTCTTTAACTACTTTACGGAAGAAATATCTTTTCTTACGATTCTTTCATCTTTCTTTAAGAGAAGGTTTCTTAGGTTTGTTTTGTTCACTTGCAGTAGTTACTTCTGTATTATTAATAGTTTGTGAAATGTTTTCTTGTTCTTGAGACATTATAATTCCTCTTTGTGTAAAGAGTGCACTTTGCAACGAGGACAGAATTTTTTAATCTCAATTCTTTCTGAATTACCGGCACTTTTTACAGTAACATAATTCTTTTTTCTACATAATTCACAAGCTAAAGACACTTTATTATTTTTCATATGTTTATTTTATCATAAGTTGCTGTTTTTCAGTGCAGAAATGCTTAAGAATATGGTAAAAAAACTAAAAAATTTAAATTTAGCAAATTTTAAGCAAACTAAAAAAATAATTTTTACTAAAAAGTTAAAATACTCTATTTTTTATTAGGTATTTTTATTTTTTTGTTTAAAATAAAAATGTAATGAAAAATAATACATATAAAAAACAAAATAATAAGTATTGCTTTAGTGATTTTATGTCTTTAATTCATATTTTAGTAATACTAGGACACAAAAAAATTCCACTGACAAGTAAACAAATTGCAGCAAATGCAAATATTAATCCAGTTAAAGTTCGTAGTATTTTACAAGCTTTAAAACCAACTGGATGAATTGAAACAACACATGGAATTAAAGGTGGATATAGCTTAAACATAGAGCTAAATAAAATTCAGCTGCATCAATTGTTAGAAGTTTTAGATTTAGCATTAGTATCTAATTCCTGAGCAAGTGGATTTGCAGATTCTGAATGCATAATATCACGTAATATCGCAAGCGTACAACAGGATTTAATTAATTCTCTTAACAATGCTATTAGTGAAGAATTAAAAAAAATTAATTTAGAAGAAATTGAACAAAAAATTATTAAGAAGGAACAAGATGAATAAATATGATGTAGTAATTATTGGTTGGGGTAAAGCTGGAAAAACTTTAGCCAAAAAACTTGCAAGCGAAAACAAGAAAATTGCAATTATTGAAAAAGATCCAAAAATGTTTGGAGGTACATGTATTAATGTTGGATGTCTTCCAACTAAAGCTTTAGTACATGCAAGCAAAATTGCACAACAAGCTAGAAAATTTGGGGTAAAACTCAATTGAAATGAAAAACAAAAATATTATTATGAAGCAATTAAATACAAAAAAGAATTTGTTAAAAAGCTTAATGATAAAAACTTTAATTTATTAGATAAACAAGACAATATTGATACATATGTTGGAAGTGCAAGCTTTATTTCAAAAAATGAAATTGAAATTAGCTCATCAAATCATAAACAAGTTATTTTTGGGGATAAAATTGTTATAAATACAGGGGCTAAAAACCGTAAATTAGACCATAAAGTTGAAGTTAAATCTAAAAATGCATTTTATAGCAATGATATTTTAAATTTAACTAAATTACCAAAAAGATTACTTGTAATAGGTTCAGGGTTTATTGGCTTAGAATTTGCCTCAATTTATGCTAATTTTGGTAGCAAAGTAACTGTATATTCACATAATGATGTCTTTATGCCTTCAGAAGATGCTTCTGATGCAGCTGCGGTTAAACAAGCGCTACAAGAACAAGGAATTGAATTTGTAAATAATGTAGATGTAAATTCTATTAAAGACTATACCAATGATGTAAAAGTAATTAGCACAATTGAAGATAAAAAAATGCAACAACATTTTGATGCAGTACTTGTAGCGATTGGAAGAATTCCTAATATTGATTCTTTATGATTACAAAATGCTGGTGTGCAAGTGCAAAATCACACTATTGTAGTGGATGAAAACTTAAAAACTACCACTGAAAATATTTGAGCTGTTGGTGATTGTAAAGGTGGAGAATTTTTCACATATATTTCTCTAGATGATTCTCGTATTGTATTTCCTCAATTACTTGAACAAGTTAATGAAAGAACTAGAAATAATCGTCCAATTATACCTTGAAGTATGTTTATTGACCCAATTTATGCTCGGGTAGGAATGAATGAAAAGCAAGCGCAACAAGCAGGTATTAAATATAGTGTTAGAAGTCTATTAACAGCTCAAATTCCTAAGGCACATGTAATTAATGAAACAACTGGTTTTAATAAGCTTTTATTAAATGAAAACGATGAAATAATTGGTGCAACATTATTCAATTATGAAGCAGCTGAAATGATTAACATTATTTCACTTGCAATTGTTTATAAAATTAAATTTAGCGACCTTAAAAACTTTATTTACACCCACCCAACATTTATTGAAAATCTAAATGAGTTTTAAAAAACTCACCCGAAGGTGAGGACTTCCGTAAGGAAGTTTTATTTTTGCTTTTTAGCTTTAAAACTTTGAACTGCTTTAGTAATTTCTTCACAAATTAATAAGGTAAATCCTAAAAGTAAAGGAATTAATCAATAAACAGTTGAATAGTTTTCGAATCTAATTAAATCAACGTTTCCAAATAATTGAGCAAGACCTGGAACAAAGGCTGAAATAATCATGCAAATAAAGCTAAAACTACTTGCTAAGTAAACTAATTTATATTTTTTAAATGAACATTTAAAGATACTATTTTTAGACATTAAGTTAAGTGAGTTAAGACTTGAACCAATACCTAAAGTAATAAATGTAGCAGTTGAAGTTAATTTAACAAAATCTTTTTCAACTACACCATTGTGTTGTGCAACTAAACCAACAATTAAATATGAAAGTAATGCAGCTAGTGAAATCACACAACTTTGGATTATTAATCTAATTCCCATACCATTTGCAAAAATGCTTTGATTTTTATTAACTGGTTTTTGATGCATTACATCCACATCACTTGGAATCATTCCGAGAGCTATTGCGGGAAGTCCGTGTGTTAATAAGTTAATTCAAAGCAATTGAGCAGCAGTAAGAACTATAAATTCAGCACTATTAATTGTGTTTTTAAAGATAAATCTAAATAAGAATAATCCAAATAACATTACGATAATTTCTGTAAGAGAAGAAACTAGTAAGTTTAAAATAACAGTTTTAATTCTAATGAATGTTTCACGTCCAGATTTAACTGCTTTAACAATTGTGTTAAAGTTATCATCAGTTAGAATTACATCAGCAGCTTGTTTAGAAACATCTGTTCCGGTAATTCCCATTGCACAACCAACATCACTTGCTTTAAGGGCTGGAGCATCATTTACACCATCTCCTGTCATAGCAACTACTTCATTGTGTGCTTGTCAAGCTTTAACAATTCTAAGTTTATCTGATGGGTTAACTCTTGCATATACTGAGATATGTTTAACTTCTTTAGTAAGCTCTTCATCACTCATGCTTGCAAGTTTATTACCATCGATAGCAATATCACCTTCTGAATAAATTCCTAAGCTTCTAGCAATTGCTACAGCTGTTGTAAGGTGATCTCCAGTAATCATTACTGTTTTGATTCCAGCACTTTTAGCTTCATCAATACTTGTTTTAACATTAGCTCTAGGTGGATCAATTAATCCTACCATACCTGAGAATGTTAAATTAGTTTCGTCTTCTAATGTAATATGAGTTTTATCAGGAGCAACTTTTTTAAAGGCTACCGCAATAACTCTCATTGCTTGATTTGATCATTGTTCATTTTTATGTTTGATTTCATCACTTACATTAGCACATTTTGAAAAGATAACATCAGGAGCACCTTTAGTAATAATAATTTTATCTCCGCTAGGTGTTTGGATAAGTACTGACATCATTTTTCTATCACTATCAAATGGAAGTGATGAGATTTTTTCAAACTTAGAATAAAACATTTCTTTTGAATTGTCTTTTTCAAGTCCAAATCTTAATATAGCAGTTTCAGTAGGATCTCCTACTTCATTATATGCTCCATTTTCATCAAGGTTTACTTCAGCATCACAACAAGCTACAAAACTTCCAAGTGCTTGTGATTTAGCTAAATCATCTCCATGATATAAAGCATCATAAAATTTAACTACAGTCATTTTATTTTCAGTTAATGTACCTGTTTTATCAGTACAAATAATACTTGTAGATCCAAGTGTTTCAACCGCAGGAAATGCTTTAATGATTGCATTTTCTTTTGTCATTCTAGAAACACCAATAGCAAGTAATACTGTTGTGAAAGTAATTAAACCTTCTGGGATAGCAGCAACTGCAAGTGAAATACCAATAATTAAGGCATTTGAATATAATTCAGGATTATTTCATTGGTGGTTAAATACACCAGTTAGAATAATTTGTAATACTGTAGCTAATATAAATAATACAGCTCCAGCAATACCAAAAATTTTAGATAATTTATCAAGTTTCAATTGAAGTGGTGTTTTAGGCATTTCTTGTTCTTGAATACTTGAATTAATTTTTCCTATTTCTGTTTCTTTTCCAATTGCAATAACAAGAGCAATAGCTCTACCTGCTACACAATATGTTCCAGAAAATAATGTGTTATATCTATCACCTAGTGGTAATTGTTCAGCATTAGGAATATCACCAACTTTCTTATCAACTGCTAGTGCTTCTCCGGTAATAGCTGATTCAACCACACTAAGAGAAAATGATTCAACTAATTTTGCATCCGCTGGTATCATATCTCCAGCTTCAATAACAATTAAATCACCAATTGTTAATTGTGATGAAGGAATAACTTGCATATTCCCATCACGGATAACTTTACAACTTAATTCGTTACTTTTCTCAAGTGCTTTAACAGCTTGATCGGATTTAATTTCTTGATAAACCCCAAGCATAGCATTTAAAGTAACTACAATTAAAATAATAAATGGTTCAATATAAGCAATTGCAACTTCACCACTAGAAGTTAATTTTCCTGAGGCATGCTCGAAAATAGCAACTGCAAATGAAAATGCTGCAGCAACTAAAAGCATAATCATCATAATGTCTTTGAATTGTCTTAGAAACATTAAAAAGATATTTTCTCTTTTTTTCGCCTTTAACGCATTTTCACCAAAAGCCTGAAGTCTTTTATTTGCTTCATCTTGGCTTAAACCAGATTTAAGGTCTGTTTGTGTTAAATTTTCCATTTTATCCTTTCTATAATTATTGTAATTATAGTTAATTTTTTAATTAATATCATAAATATATCTATTTATTCTTTTATAGCTAAATGCAAGTTATAAAAGTAAAAAAATAATAGCATGTAGCTATTATAATAATTCAATACCTTTTTCACGCATTGCTTCACGGTATTCTTCAGGTCAATGTGAGGCTTGAACTTCACCAATGTGAGCTTTTTCAAGCAGAAACATTGATACTCTACTTTGACCAATTCCACCACCAATTGTAAGAGGAAGTTTGTTTTCGACTACCATTTTATGATATGGTGAAAGTTGACATACTTGTTCTTTTTCTAAGCAACTTTGTTTAATAATGCTTTCAGCATTTACTCTAATTCCCATTGAAGATAATTCAATTGCACGATTAATTACATTTGAATAAACTAATAAATCACCATTGAGTTTTCAATCATCATAGTCAAAAGCTCTTGAAGAATGAACTACACCAGATTTTAATGGATATCCAATTTCGTAAACAAATACTGCTCCATGTTCTTTAGTAATTAAATTTTCTCTTTCATCAATACTTTTATCAGGATACATATCTTCTAACTCTTGAGATGAGATGAAAAAGACTGACTCAGGGAGAGATTCTTCAAGTTGATAGTATTTAAGTTTTAAAAGATTTTTAGTAACTTTTAATGAATCATAAATTAAGTTAACAATTTTCTTTAAGTAATCTAAGTTTCTATCTTGTGGTAAAATTACAAGCTCTCAGTCTCATTGGTCTACATAATATGAATGAAGTAAATCTAATTCTTCTTCTTTTCTAATTGCATTCATATCTGTATATAAACCTTCATATGGTAAAAAGTTATATTTCTTTAAAGCATCTCTTTTCCATTTAGCAAGTGAGTGAACAACTTCAAGTCTTTCAGTTTGATCTTTAGACATAAATGATACTGGTTCTTCACCACTAAGCCCATCATTAAGGCCTGAAGATTTAGAAACAAATAATGGAGCTGTTGCTCTAGTTAAGTTTAAATGAACTTTTAATTGTTCTTGAAAAATTAATTTTAAATCTTGAATCGCACTTTGTGTTTGACGTACATTAAGTTTTGAATGATACATATATACTCCTTATTAATAATAATGTATTAATTATATATATTAAAGCCTTAAAAGTAAAGAAAAAAGACTGATATTACCAGTCTTTTAACACATGGGGCGAATGACGGGATTCGAACCCGCGAATGACGGGACCACAACCCGCTGTGTTAGCCACTTCACCACATTCGCCAATTAAGTAAATATATTATAGCTAAAAACCTTGAAATTCCTTGAAGAAATTTATTTTTTTTAGCACTGTGGGAAAATGCTAAAAATTAAATATAATTAATTTATTATGGAAGACAACTTAGAAATAAAACCTAAAAATAAAAAATGAACTTGATACTCAATTATATATATCATACTTGCTGGAATATCTGTTGCAATGGTACCGGTAGCTATTGTTTTTAGCGTTAAATCTCATTTTGATGACAAAAAGCTTGAAAAAGATATTAAAACAGAAAAGGAAAAATTAATCAAAGAATTAACGGAATATAAAGAATCCCTAGCTCCAGGAATTGCTGAGATAAAAAATGTGCATCTACCAAAAATACATGAAATAGAAGCAGTTGCTGAAAAATACAACTACACTTATATCACAAGTAGAATTGATGGTATGGTGGAACATTTAAGATCTTATATTAATACATATAATGAATTTGATAAGGATATTTTAGAAATCAATGATGAAAATAATTGATTTTGAAGATCATCAGCTGATTGGTCTAAAAATCATTTAGAATTACTTCAACGCTATAATGAAGAAATTATTAAAAATATTAATACTTTTTCAGATTGAACTTCTCAAATGCCTGAAAAGTTTCCTAAAGTTTTTGAAATGTTTGAAAATATCAAAAAATTTAAAACCTTAAAAAACGACAACAATGCATTAATTTTTGAATCTAAACCATTTAGTGGTATTGAAACATTTAGAAATAATTGACAAAACTGAAAATGACCTACGATTGTTAGCTGATATGGTAAAAGTCAATTTTATTTACAATTCGTTCAGTATGTAATAGATAATAATGCAAATGATTTAAAAACTAATGTATTAAACTTTATTAAGCAAAACTTTAAATTTGAAGACTTAAGCAATTGAAGATGACTTCAAAAAAGAATCCAAGATATCAATCAAAAGATTTATACTGCTTTTGAACAAGAAAACATTAATTCACAAACTTGAGAAGAAATATGAAATCAAGTACTAGCTTATAGCGATCAATATAATTACTATGCTAGTGATTTAAAACAAGTTATTCAATGACACGAAAATTTTGATTCTGAAAAAGAAAGAATTGAATACTATTTAAAACTTAATGCATTTAATCAAAAATATCAAAGTGTTATTGCAAACAATCATGGATTATTCACTTGAAATAGTAATTTAGAATTTAATAAGCTTTCTGAAAGAATGGATAAATTTATTGAACTAGTTTCTGAAATGGAAACAACAGGTCACTTAATGCTACATCTTGATAAACCACAATATAAACCTTTTAAACAACAAGATGATATAAATGAACAGTTTTTAAAACAAAACGCAACTAAATCATGATTTGTGCAAGCTAATAATGAATTAGTTGAGCTAGAAAATTCTACAATAATTAAATATGCAAATAACTTTTCTGATTCAGAAAGATTAACTGAAATATTAAATCAATATAAGTCTAAAAGTCAACAAATTATGGATAAATATTCAAATCAAGCCTAAAAACTTTCTGCTATTTTATGTTTAAATAAATAGCAGTATTTTTATATGCTTAATTTTAAAAAAATTAAGATATGAATTGCAAAATGTTATAAAATTTAAGCAATATTTAATTAAGGAGATCTTATGTTCAAAAACATAAAAAATAACAATGTTAATCACGAAGATATGTGCAAACTAGCTTCTATCATTGATGCTTTAGGAGGATTTGATAACATTCTTGCTTTCAATAACTCTGTTTCACAATTAAGATATGATGTTAAAAATGTAGCACTTGTTAATACAAAAGCACTTGAAGAATTAGGTGCTGAAACTGTAACAGTATTTGATGGGGCTAAACACGTTCAAGTTACATTACCACATGCAGAAGAATTAAATGCATTTATTAAAGCAAATAAAGATAATTTAAAACCACTTTGTGCAGCTGTTGAATCAGAAACACAAGAACACTGCGGATGTGCTACAAAAGAAGCTAATACAGCTGCTGTAGCTTCAGTTAAAGTACTTGCACCAGTAAATGGTAAAGTATTTGAATTACGCCAACTTAATGATGGTGTATTTTCAAAAGGACTTGTAGGTAAAGGTTTTGGTATTAAATTAAGCGATAAAACTAAAGCTGAAGTTGTAGCTCCATTTGATGGAAAAATTGCTATGATGCCTGCAAATAAATCTCAAATCATTCTTTCAAACCCAACTAGTGGTGCTGAAGCTGTTATCTTATTTGGAAAAGACAGCTACAAACTTGATGGAATTGGATTTACAGCATTTGTTGCTTTAAATGATTCAGTTAAAGCAGGACAAAAATTATTTGAACTTGACTTAGAAAGATTTGATAACGAAAATATCAATAAAGATGTTTTATTTGTATTAACAGAAGATTCAAAACTTCAAGAAATTAAATCACTTGCAACTGAAGCTAAAGTTGGAAAAGATTTATTTACATTAGAATAATAATAAACATGGGCTTCCGTGTTTTTTTGTATTCATTTTTGATAATTTAAAAAAGAAATCCATATAATTATTATGGAGATTATATGAAACGAGTTAAACATAAAACTGATGATTATATTTTTAAATATTCAATTATGCTAAGAATTATTTTAGCAACATCAATAGCACTAGTATTAGGGTTTATTGCGTTTTTCTTAGTTTGGATTATTGTAGAAGCCACCATTCAACCAGAAAAAGGTATTTATGTATTAATTGGAGTAATAAGTGCTACTGCATTTGGATATGGTGTGTTATTAATTTGATTCTTGCTCATAGGTATAAAAGGAAGAAAAAATGTGGCTGTAAATGAATTAGTTGAAATTATTTTGCTAACTAAAAATTCTAAATCAACAGTTTTATACCTTAGATTATTAAGATGTATGCATCCTTTTAGATATAAAAAGAAAATAACTCAAAATGCTAATATTACTTTCACAGAGGAATAAAAGATGACACAAGGTGTTAATATAAATATTAAGAAACCATCTAATATAGATATCTATGAAACGGTGTATGCGATTTCATGGTCTAAAGTTATTTGACATTTTGTAGCATGATTTTCTGTAGTATTTTTAGGTGGATTATATTACTATGCAGAATATAGTTTGCAAAAAACAAGTGCATATTATCCAGTAATAATCATTGGAGAAGTTTTAGACTGAATTTTATTCTTTTGAGCTGCTAGAGTATTCGGGATGCAATTTAACCTTGTTAAACATAAAGGATTAGACTTGAATATTGATAGTAGCAAATTTACAATGGATTCACTAATGTACCTATATTTTAGTACTGAAAGTTGAATATTAGAAAGATACATAATTACTTTTATTAGATATAAATTTGGATTTTCAAAATATTGATTATCTATTAAATATTACTTGTATAGAAATATGAATGAAAACAAAAACTAGATTAGTCAAGCTAACCTAGTTTTTTATCTAAAATGATACAACTGCAAAGCGATCTTTACCAGCCATATCTTTATAAATTTCAATATGATAAGTTTTTGCTAACTCGTCTCAATATTTTTTATGAAATGGGTTAATTTCAAAAAAGATTTTTCCACCTTGATTTAAGTAGTTTTGACCTTGAGAAATAATTTCTTTGTAAAAGTAAAAACCATCCTCAGGTGCATATAAAGCATGTAATGGTTCAAAGTTAACAACAGAATCATCTAATATTTCACTATCTTGAATATATGGAGGATTAGAAACTATTACATCAAATTTATCATTAATGTTTTGAAATAAATCACTTTGAATTATTTTAATATCAACATGATTATTTTTGGCGTTTTCTGATGCTTGCAAAATCGCTTGGGGATCAATATCACTAGCGGTAATATTTCAAGCCTTATTTGCGTGTTTTAAAGCTACTGCAATAAATCCTGAGCCTGTACATAGGTCTAAAAGTTTTACATTATCAGTGTTTTTATAATATTGCTCAACTAAAAGAATTAATTCTTCAGTTTCATATCTAGGAATAAGCACTTTATGATTTACATGAATTCTAACATCATGCATATCAACATAACCCATTATTTTTTGCACCGGCATTCCTTGTTGAAGTTGTTCTAATTCAAAAGAAGATATGGTTTGCTCTAGTCCATATCTTCTTTTTTCTAATAATAAATCTTCTTTAGTAGGCATTAAATTCCTGCTTCAGCAATTTTTTCATTTTGTTCTTCAGCAAGTAATGCATCAATTATTGAATTAAGTTTACCTTCCATTACAGGAAGTAAACTAGTTGAATATGAAACTCTATGGTCTGTAACTCTATCTTGTGGGTAGTTATATGTTCTGATTTTTTCACTTCTAGCCCCTGAACCAGCAAGTTTACGGTATCCTGATTCTTCAGCTTGTTTCTTTTGAAGTTCGATATCATAAAGTTTTGATTTAAGCACTCTAAAAGCAATATCCTTGTTTTGAATTTGGTTTTTACCTTCTTGACAAGTAACTACAATTCCAGTTGGAAGGTGAGTAATTCTAACAGCTGAGTCAGTGGTGTTAACTGATTGACCACCATTTCCTGATGAACGGTAAACATCAATTCTAACATCTTCATTTTTAATTTCGATATTAATATCATCATCAATTTCAGGCATAACTGTAACAGTTGCTGTTGAAGTATGTACTCTACCTTTAGTTTCAGTTACTGGGATTCTTTGTACACGGTGTACACCTGATTCAAACTTAAGTTTTGAATAAGGCTTGTCACCTTTAACTGAAAATACTACAAGTGTAAATCCACCAGCTTCTGCTGCAGTTGAATCAAGTAAAGTAAGTTTCATATCGTTTTGACTTGCTCATTTAGAATACATTCTAAATAAATCTCCAGCAAAAATGTTAGCTTCATCTCCTCCAGCAGCTCCACGGATTTCAACAATAACGTCTTTATCATCGTTTTCATCTTTAGGTAGAATAAGAATTTTTAATTCATCTGTCAGCTTAGACATTTTTTCTTCAGCTTCAGAAATTTCCATTTTTGCAAGTGAAACTAATTCTTCATCATTTTCCTTAAGCATTTCTTTCGCGTTTTTTAAGTTACTTTCTGCTTCAAGGTATTGATTAAAAGCTTCAACGATATCTTTAATTGAGTTCATCTCCTTGTTGATTTTAGTGTACTTTTTAATATCTGAAATAATCTCAGGGTTTTGTAATGAATTTTCTAATTCATCATATTTAAGTTTGATTTGCATCAATGAGTTATACATAGTTGTTTCCATAATTGTATATTTTAACATATAGTACTTATTTACTAGAGTTTTTTTACCACTTGCAGCTAAAAGTAAAAGCAAAAAAATATTGCACCAGCATTCTAAAAATGATTTTTGGAAAAAAGCTTATAATTTATAAAATAAATTTTAAGGAGACAAAATGAATATTTGAATTAAAAATGCAACAGTAGTTACAATGGATGATGATAATAAAATGATTAAAAATGCAAACGTATATATTTCAGGTAAGAAAATTCAGTATGTTGGTACTGATACATTAGCAAAATTTGCTGCTGAAAAAGTAATTGATGCAAAAAATAATGTTTTAATGCCTGGAATGATTAATACTCATTGTCACATTCCAATGACGATACTTAGAAATCACGCAAATGATGTTAATTTAGAAGATTGGTTATACAACTGTATTTTTCCAGTGGAAGCTAAAATGAGCTCTCAAGATATTTACTATGGAGCTCTTTTAGGTATGGCTGAAATGATTTCAACTGGTACAACTTCATTTGTTGATATGTATTTTTATGTTGATCAAATTGCTAAAGCAGCTGAAAAAATGAAAATTAGAGCATACCTTGGAATTGGAATTACACAAGATTCAGTTGAAAGAAATATTAATGATACTAAAGCATTACATCAAAAATATTTAAATAATGAACTTATTAATATTATGGTTGCTCCACATGCGGTTTATACTAATAGTGAAGAAACTTTATATCAAACAGGAAATGCTTTAAAAGAATTAAACACCATTCACACAATTCATTTAAATGAATCTAAAGCCGAAGTTAAGAACTCATTTGATAAATACCACACAACACCAGTTTTTGAAGCTTATAAGACAGGGAATTTAACCAGCAACACTATTATTGGACATGGAGTTAACTTAAATGAAAGTGAAATTGAACTTATTAAACAAGTTGGAGCTTCAATTGCACATAATCCTTGTTCTAATTTAAAACTTTCTTCAGGAGTGCTTCCGGTACAAAAATTACTTAATCGTGGAATTAATATTTGTCTTGGAACTGATGGAGCTGCTTCAAATAATAATTTAGATATGTTTGAAGAAATGAAAATTGCTTCATTACTTCAAAAAGGAGTTTTTGGTGCGCCTACATTACTTAATGCTTGAGATACTTTAAAACTTGCTACAGTAAATGGGGCTAAAGCATTGCATAGAGAAAATGAACTTGGAAAAATTAAGCAAGGATATATTGCTGATTTAATCCTAGTAGATTTAAATAACATTAACCATACACCAAGAGCTAACATAATTGATTCACTTGTTTATTCAACAAATTCTCATGATGTTTATACAACTATTATCAATGGTGAAATAGTGTATGAAGATAGAAAATTTACTAATATTAATTTACAAGAACTTATGGATAAAGTTAATGAACTTTATGCTAATTTAACTAAATAAGATACCTTTTAAGAGGTATTTTTTGATCAAATTTTTTAATTATTATTAATAATTAAGCAAATTTAGCTATAAAAAAATTGTTACATTTTTCAAAAATAAATGTATATTATAAGGACATATGGACAAGAAATTAATAATAGTAGAGTCACCTAATAAGGTAAAGACAATTCAAAAATATGTTGGAGATGACTATAATGTTATCGCTTCAGTTGGTCACATTTTAAAAATGAAAACCACTGGAGCATTTGGTTTTGGTATCAACATGGAAACTTGAGAACCTGAATATTCAGCCGATTCAAGCAAAAAGAATGTAATTAAGCAATTAAAAGATGCGGTTAAGCAAGCTTCTTATGTTTATATTGCAACTGACCCCGACCGTGAAGGAGAGGCAATTGGTTACCATTTAGTTGAATACTTAAAATTAAAAGGAAACTATGCAAGAATTAAATATAACGAAATTACTAAAGATGCAATTTTAAAATCGCTTGCTAAACCACAAGAACTTGATTTTAATTTAATTGATGCTCAAAAAGCTCGTAGAATGCTTGATAGAATTATTGGATTTAGACTTTCTAAACTTATGAGAGTTAAATTAAAACAAACTCCAGGAGTTCCAACAGCAGGAAGAGTGCAAAGTATTGCTTTAAAGCTTATTGTAGATCGTGAAAATGAAATTAGAGCATTTGTGCCTGAAAAATATGCAACTTTAAGTGCTAAATTACTAGGAAATGAAGTACTTGCAAATTACTTTAATGATGAAGTTGTTGGTGATAGAAAAGAATGAATTATTGGTGATGACTTAGATAAGTTTAAAAAGTATTTTGCAACTACTACAAAGGCTTTAAAGGTTATTGATAAAAAAGTTTCACAACGTAAAGTTGCTGCTATGCAACCATTTAAACAATCAGTAATTTATCGTCGTTCACCACTTTCTTCTCAAATGACTCAATATGTTTTACAAAAACTATATGAAGGATACGGTGATGGTGGGCTTATTTCATACCCAAGAACTGATTCAACTCGTTTATCTCAAGACTTTATAAACCATGCACATAGTTATATTGAATCAAAATGAGGAAAAGATTATGTAGCTAGCGAAATAAAAGGATTTAGCGGAGATCAAGATGCCCACGAGGCAATTAGACCTACTGATGTTGAACTTACACCAGAAAAAGCTAAAATGCTTTATAAATTATCTGAAGCTGAATTCAAGATTTACAAAATGATTTATGAAAACACCTTACAAGCATTAATTAAACAACCAATTAGAGAAGTTACTGCTTATACATATGAAAATGGTGATTATAAATTTAGAAATTCATATTCAAGAATTCATTTTGATGGATATTATGTAGTAAGTGGAAAAGAACTTGAAGATATTAATCCAAATTATGAAATTAATGATGTTATTGAGGTTGAAGACTTTATTTTTGAAGATAAGGAAACAAAACCAGCTCCAAGATATAATGATGGGTCATTAATCGAAGCACTTGATAATATTAAAGTTGGGCGTCCTTCAACATTTGCTTCAACTGTGCAGATAGTTAAAGATAGAAGATATGCATTAAAACAAAATGGTGCATTAGTTCCAACAGAATTCGGTGAAATAGTTCTTAAGAATTTAATCAAAGCTTTCCCTAACATTATTAATGAAGATTATACAGCTCAAGTTGAAGCTGAACTTGATCAAATTGCTGAAGATCAAATTAATAAAAACGAAGTTATGGATGAATTTTGAGGTCGTTTTGAAGCTGAATATGCTCAAGCTGATGAAAAGATGGAAACTTACAGATTCCCATTAAGAGAATTCCCTGAACCTTGTCCAGAAGATGGTGGAGTTCTTGTTGAAAGATTTAACAAGAAAAACCAAGCTTTTGTCGCATGTAAAAACTTCCCTAAATGTAAATATACTGCTTCACTTCCTGAAGAAAAATCTGAAGATGAAGAAGAAAATTTACCAGAGGATATTACTCAAAATAATGATGAAGAATAAGCAAGATTTCTTGCTTTTTTCTTTAAAAATTTTAAATAATATTGTGTAATATAACACACATTTATATATAATAATAGTATGTTAAAAGAAGTTATAGGAAGAAATATAAAAGAGATAAGAAATAACATTCATTTATCTCAAGATGAATTAAGTTTTTTAGTCAATATTGAAAGAACACAAATTTCAAAAATTGAATCAGGAAAGGTAAATATTACAATTGAAACTTTAGAAAAAATTGCTAAAGCATTAAATTCACCAATTGAAAAATTAGTTAAATCAAATCAAAATACTTTAACTGAAGCAAAACCTTTTGTTAAGTGAGCAGGGGGTAAAACTCAAATATTACCAAAAATAATTGAGTCATTACCAAAAGAATTTAATACTTATTATGAACCATTTTTAGGTGGTGGAGCATTATTCTTTTACTTAAAACCAACAGAAGCAGTCATTAATGATATGAATGCATATTTAATTGATGCATATCAATGTTTTAAAAATGAAGAAGACTTTTTAAACCTTAAAATAGCACTCCGAAAGCATGAAAAAGCTCATAATGAAGAATATTATTACCAAGTTAGAAATATGGACAGAGAAGTGGATTTTGATAAAAATCCAAAGTATTTAAAAGCTGCAAGAATGATCTATTTAAATAAAGCTTGTTTTAATGGGCTTTATCGGGTAAATTCACAAGGATACTTTAATGTTCCTTCGGGTAAAAAAGAAGTGGTTAAAACATTTGATGATGAAAATTTTGATGCAATTAGAGATTTATTAAAAAGCAAGAAAATTAAAATTACTAATTTAGATTTTGAAGAAGTTGTTAAAAATGCTAAAGCAAATGATTTTGTCTACTTAGATCCACCATATGATATTTATCCTAATTCATCTGGATTTGTTGATTATGGAAAAGATGGTTTTGATGCTCAAGACCAAAAAAGACTTGCTGAGTGCTTTAAACAACTAGATCAAAAAGGTGTTTATGTAATGCTTTCAAACCATAACACACCCCTTATTAATGAACTTTATAAAGAGTATAATATAAAAGTAATACAAGCTAAAAGAATGATTAATTCTAATGGTGCAAAAAGAGGAAATGTTGAGGAAGTTATAATAACCAATTACTAATATGAAAACATATTTTGAATCTAATGAAATTCAATTATATCTAGGAGACTGTAATAAAGTTCTTAAAAAGATACCTGAAAAATCTGTTGATGTAATTTTTGCTGACCCACCTTATTTTCTATCAAATGAAAATGGTATTAGTTGTCATGCGGGTAAACAAGTTTCTGTGTATAAAGCTGATTGAGATAAAAGTTTAAGTGTTGAAGAAAGATTGAAATTTAATCGTAAATGAATAAAAGCTTCCAGAAAAGTTTTAAAAGATGATGGAACTATTTGAATTTCAGGCACTTACCATAATATTTATACAATCGGTGTTGCTTTAGAACTCGAAGGCTTTAGCATAATTAATAATATTACTTGACAAAAACCAAATCCAGCCCCTAATTTAGCCTGCAGATGTTTTACACATTCAACAGAAACTATTTTATGAGCTAGAAAAATTAATAATGGTATCAAAGGAAAACATTATTTTGATTATCAGTTAATGAAACAAATAAATGATAATAAGCAAATGAAAGATGTTTGAACTTTAAACCTACCTGCTAAGGATGAAAAGAAATTTGGAAAGCACCCAACGCAAAAACCATTAGGATTACTTGAAAGAATAATTTTAGCAAGCAGTAAACAAGGAGATGTAATTTTAGATCCATTTAATGGTAGTGGAACTACTGGAGTAGCTGCTGTTAAATTAAACAGAAAATATATTGGAATAGATATAGAAACTAAATATCTAAAATTAACAATTGAAAGAATTAAAGATGTTAAAAATTAGAAATTTTGAAGAGTGAATATCTCGTTTCAGAGAAAGCATAGCTGATTATAAGTATTATGTAGATTTCGATACAGTTTATCAAAATGTTCATAAAGCTAAAATAGAATTACAATTACTTAATCAATTAATTGGTGCAGATAATGTTAAGGAAAAATTTGAACAATTATGCTTAGATAGTCCTGAAGTAATTGATGCAATACCATTGTTATTAGCTAAAAGAGAAAATGAAATTTGATGCATGGATGAAAATGGTCAATATAATTATTCATTTAACTCTAAATTATTGTTAAAAACATTAAGTAATGTTGAATTTAAACAATATGTAAAACAATTATCTTATTTCATGGAACAAACGGGGCTTTTTACTTTAATTAAGAAACATTTAATTAACAACTTATTTGACTATGCTATAGGGGTAGAAGTCGGATTGAATGCTAACGCACGTAAAAATAGAGGTGGAGCTTTAATGGAAGGGATTGTAGAATCATACTTGATTAAAGCTGGATATATTAGAAATAATACTTATTTCAAAGAAATCTATTTATCTGACTTAGAAAAACTTACAGGCCTTAATTTGAGCTCTATTTCAAATCAAGGCAAAACTAAAAAGAGATTTGATTTTGCTATTATTGATAGCAGAAATAACCAAGTATATGCAATTGAATGTAATTTCTATGCTTCCAGCGGTTCTAAACTAAATGAAACAGCAAGAAGTTATAAGAATATAGCTCTATCAGCTGCTGACATACCTAATTTTCACTTTATGTGAATTACTGATGGTAAAGGCTGATATGATGCAAGAAATAATTTACAAGAGACTTTTGAAGCTTTGGAGCATATGTATTCAATTGATGATTTAGAAAATGGAATTCTAGAAAAACTTTAGCCCGCACTATAGCGGGTTTTTGTATAGAAAAAACCAGATATTACATCTGGTCTACATTGATTAATCAATCATTATCTATTTGATTATCTTGTGGAATTTGAATTTCTTTTTTAGGTTTTAAATGAAGAAGTTTTCTTAATTTGTTTCCGAGTCCATGTTGATATCAGAATTTCATTACATAACCTAATAAAACAAAAGCTATGTAAACTACTAATGATACAGTATTTTTGTATCCTCAAGAATCTCCGATAATTCATGGAACATAGAATAATAGTAAGACAAATCCGATTGCTAAAATGGTTATGATATAGATTAATTTTTCTCATAATGGGATTTTAGGAATCCGTTTTTTTCTTGCAAGTGCAAATCCTAAAAAGAATGTAATTATATCTTCAATAAATAGAGCTGTTGAACAAGCAATAATCGTCGCATCAAAGAAGTCTGCTTGTTTTTGTTCATTTGATAGTGTTGGTATGATTCAAAGTATCACCATAGCTATTAGAGTAATAACAGTAGTAAATCAAATCGCATTTTTGAATTCATGGTTTTTGTTTCTAACTGCATATTTAGCTGGTAAATATCCATCTTCAGCAAGTGGAACAACTCTACGAGCTGTGGAAGCTGATTGGAATAATTTAAAGCTTAAATCATTACATAAGAATCCTACAATAAAGATCCCAACTCCTCAAGCTCCAAGTCCATAAGTATATATTGCTGAAATATTTACTTTAGTAGTTGCAGTAGGTTTTAAACTTGCTGGTAGGAATAAATATAATGTGAAGAATACTAAATAAAAGATAAAGATAAAAGCAAATGAAATTAAAAGGATTTTTCTAAAGCTTTTAAACTTAACATCTTTTACCATTGAAGAAACATCTTCAATTCCAGCAAAAGCATACATGAAAAGTAATGTATTTGAAATAATTAATTTTGGCTGAATATGATTCATTTTAGTATCTGAACTAATTTCTAGCATTGGAAGTTGTGGTTCTTTTGCAACTGCAAAAACCATGATTCCAATTGCTAGTAGCAGAATAAATCATTTGAATCCAGAAGCAAATAAAATAATTTTCTTATTTGTTTTAAGTCCAATTGTAGATATAGCAATAATTGCAATAAATAAAGCAATTGAAACTCCTCTAGTAATTCAAAGAACTAAATCATATTGTGGAAAAACACTTCTATCTGGTAGTGCTATTTGAACAGCATCAGCTAAAAATAATGGAGCAACAGCTGCTAGCAGTGGTGTTTGAATAAATTGATTTCATCCGACAAAGAAAATTAAATTGTCTAATCCTCTTTTCTTCGAACGTTTACTGTGACCTCTTGCAACATCATCATCTAGATGACGAGCAAAAGAGTAAGAACCCCCATAGTGGTCGTTATAAGTGTTAGCTAAACGAGAATATACCAAAGTAATTCCAAATACACAAAAGGCTGCTAGTATAAGTACTAAGTAGCCTCAATATGAAATTTGCAATACTGTTGATATAGTGGTTATAAATCCAACTCCTATAACAAAATTTATCGTAAAGAAGGTAAAACTTCTTTCGGTAAATTGCTTTTGCATAAATTAGTTTTCGCTAAATGTAAGTGTTGTTTTAGGTTCTTTATTTTCAAAAATTACAGAGTAAATTTCTTCATAATTCTTAACAGGGATGTATGTTAATTCTTTTTTGATTTCAAGTGGTACATCTTTTAGATTTCTAACATTTCCAGCAGGGATAAAGATACGTTTAAGTCCCTTAGATGCTGCGGCAAATGATTTTTCTTTTAATCCACCGATTTCAAGAACTTTTCCTCTTAAAGTAATTTCACCAGTCATTCCAATTTCACTTGAAACAACTCTATGTGATAATGCAGAAATAATAGCTGTAGTAAATGTAACCCCGGCAGAAGGACCATCTTTTGGAACTGCTCCTTCAGGTACGTGGATGTGAATTGTGTTTGATTCAAAGTCAAAATCTTTGATTCCAAATTTTTCAGCATTAGCTCTTACATAAGTAAGGGCGATTTGTGCTGATTCTTGCATAACTTCTTTAAGTGAACCAGTAAGTTTAATTTCAGGTTTACCTTCATAAGTAGTTACTTCAATTGGAAGTGTAGAACCACCATATGAAGTATAAGCAAGACCTGTAACAATTCCAGGAAGGTCATTTTCTTCTTTTTCTTCATCTTTGAATTTAATTACACCTAGAAGGTTTTCAAGCTCACTGATTTCTACTTTGTATTCTTTTAATGATTCATCATTTAAAGCTTTAAGCACAATTTTACGAGCAATTTTGTCTAAAACACGTTTAAGTCCACGTACTCCAGCTTCCATTGTGTAATGTTTGATAATGTATTCAAGTGTCGCATCATCAATTTGAAGCATATTAGCTTCAAGGCCAGCTTGTTCAAGTACTTTTGGTAAAAGGTGTTTTTTAGCAATGTTAACTTTTTCAGTTAATGTGTAAGCTGATAAATCAATAATTTCAACTCTATCGATTAATGCAGCTGGTATGCTTTCAAAGTAGTTAGCTGTTGCGATAAAAATACATTTAGATAAGTCGTATTCATGTTCAAGGTAGTGATCTTGGAATTTTGTGTTTTGTTCTGGATCAAGAACTTCAAGCATAGCACTAGCTGGATCACCTTTGAAATCTGAAGCCATTTTATCAATTTCATCAAGTAAGATAATTGGGTTTGAAACTCCAGCTTTAGTAATGCCTTTAATAATTTTTCCAGGCATTGCTCCTACATAAGTTCTTCTGTGACCTCTAATTTCAGATTCATCATGAACTCCACCAAGAGAGATTTTGACAAATTCTCTACCTAAAGCTTCAGCAATTGCTTTTGTAAGAGAAGTTTTACCTGTACCAGGAGGACCCACAAGTGTAAGGATAGGTACATTATTAAATTTATCTTGATGATTTCCATCTTCTTTAAATAAATTATGGTCAATTAAGAATTCTTTATTAATTCTTGTGTAATCATCTTTTGATTCTGTTTTGTTCTTTAAGTTAATTAAAACAGCAAGGTATTCAAGAATTCTTTCTTTTATTTCTTCTAAACCATAGTGATATTCGTCTAGAACTGATTTAACATGTTTAATATCTAAAGTTTCATTTTGAACTTTTCTTCATGGTAATTTTTTAAGAGTATTTACATAGTTTTTAGAAATAGCTGCTTCAGGAGATGCAGGCATCATTTCGGCTGATTTCTTTTCTTCCTCTTCAATAAGCTTAATTACTGATTCTGGATAAATACTTCTAAAGTCTGATTGAATTGTTTCAGTGAATTCATCAACTTCTGGTTTTGTACCAATTTCAACAAGGTAGTCTTGTAATTGTTTAATCTTTTCTCTAGCAATGAATTCTTGTTGTTGACGTGAAAGTTTTTCAGCAAGTCCAGTGTTTACACGAGTATTAATTTCAATTTCAAGTGTAAGGATTTCTGTAATTTGTTGGAATAATTTGTGAAGAGGGTTAGTTCTTTCAGGATCTCTGTATCCAAAATATTCAACAACTTGAGGTTTAGTTGCAAAGTGGTAATTATCTAAAAAGTTAATTAAAGTACAGAATTTTTCAATTATGTATTGTGATGAAACACGTGAAACATTTTTAGGTGTATTTTCTTCAAAGAAGTCAAATACTTCAGGAATTGAATATGCCTTTTCTGTTTCATAATTTAATTTACATGGTAAAACAAATGGATTTCCTTCATATCCATCAGCTTTATCCATATCACCAGGCATTCCGTGGTGTCCTGAACCAGCTACAAAGCCTTCGATTGCTTTAAGTAAACCTTCAATAACTGTTTGATCAAATCCTGAATCTTCTAATTCAAGTACACTGTTACCTTTTTCAATTAAGTAACCTGTTACTATGAATCTTGGGAATAATGATTCATTTGGATCTTCTTCTGTATCTTGTTTTTCAGAAATTTGTAAAACTCTAAATACAAAAAGAGGTTTATAAACAACTTGTAAGTAACCATTTACTTCTCTTCAACTAATAGGTTTTACATATAAAGCGTAATTTCTTTTTTCAGTTGATATTTCTGTAAAAAGTACAAGTCTATTATCTTCACTTTTAGCTAAGTCGATTTTGCTTAAAAATGCAAGTAAATCTTTAGCTTGTGGTGATTCAAGTGAAAGACTAAAGTTTGCAATCCCTGCAGGAGTAGCAATGTCATTAGTTGAAATTAAAACCCCAAATTCTCTTAATAATTTTGGTCTTTTTTCACTTCCATCAAGTGATGGTTCAATAGCGATTTGATCTAATATTTCATCATCAGTTATATCACCATTAAGGTTTTCGGTAACATCAAGTTTTTTGATAGCTTCTTTAGTATCAAGGATTTGATATTCTTTACCATTAATGATAAAAGTTGAATTAATTCCTTCTTTGTTTGTTTTTTTAGCCATTTTTATCTCCTAATTCTTTATTACTAAGTTAACAATTTTGTTTGGAACAAAAATTTCTTTAATAATTTCTTTATTTTCTATTCATTTATTAACAACTTCTTTTGCTTTAGTTATAACTTCTTCTTTAGGCGCATTTTTAGAAATACTTAATTCACCTCTAACTTTACCATTAACTGTAATACCGTATGTAACTTCATCAAGCACAAGTGCGTTTGCATCTATGCTGAAGTCTTTAAGGTTTTCTAAGTTAAAGTATTTAGAAGAAATTTCTCAAGCAAAGTGTGGAATGAATGGTTCTAAGATATTTAAAAGTACATAGAACATTTCTGTGATTAAGTCACTTCTAGTAATTGAGTCATATTCATTTAATGTTTCCATTGTTCAAGAAACAAGTGTGTTAAATGCATAATTGTTTTCTCTATTTTCAAATGTTTCAATTTGTTTTTGCATTCCTAAATAAAGTTTGTATCTAGCTTTCTTTTCTTGAGTTGTAAGTGAAGCTGTATCAATATTTTTATAATTTGAATTTACATCAATTTCTTTTGATCTTTCAAAAAGACGATTAATGAATTTAAAGCATCCGCTAACACCTGAATCACTTCATTCAAGTTCTTTTTGAGGAGGTGCTGCAAAAAGGATAAATAATCTAGATGTGTCAGCTCCGAATTTATCAATCATTTCACCAGGTTCAACTACATTACCTTTTGATTTAGACATTTTAGCACCATCTTTAAGCACCATACCTTGAGTAATAAGGTTATTAAATGGTTCTCTAAATGTTGTAAGTCCCACATCAGCAAGTGCTTTAGTAAAGAATCTAGCATAAAGTAAGTGTAAAATTGCATGTTCAATTCCACCGATATATTCATCAACTGAATTTCAGTATGCTAAATGATTTGGTTCAACTGCATATTGTTCTCTTAAATATGTTGGTGTAGTATATCTAAGGAAATATCAACTTGATTCAAAGAATGTATCAAGCGTATCTGTTTCTCTTTGTGCAAATCCACCACATGAAGGACATTTTACAAGTCTTCATTCTTCATTGGTATCAAGTGGATTACCTTGTCCGCTGAATGTTACTTTTTCAGGAAGTAAAACTGGAAGTGTGTTTAATGAAACTGGGTTTGTTCCACATTTTTCACAATTAATAAGTGGAATTGGTGTTCCTCAGTATCTTTGACGTGAAATTCCTCAGTCTCTAAGGTTATATTTAACTTCTTTAGTTAATTTAACATCTTGCAAGTTTTCTTTAACTTCAAAATTAAAAGGTAGTGAATTAAATTCCATAAATGATTTTTGACTATCAATTAATGGAGAAGTTAAAACAACATTTTTGTTCGGATTGTTTGAAGCAAAATCTGAAATAATTACTTGAATTTTTTCATTAGTAAATGGATTAATAGCTACAAAAGGAGTTGTAACTAAAACTTTCTTAGAAAAATCTTTTTTAACAAAGTTTAAGTTAATTTCTTCAAGTTTGTTTAATTCATCTTGACTGAAGTATTCATGTCTTTTTAATTCTTCAACAAGTGGGTGTTTGTTTGAAATAGCAATATAACTAATATTTGAAATTACACTTAAGTTATTTTCATATGCAATTAAATCAAGTGAGCTAAATTTGTTATTTTCAAGTTTAAAAGTAATTTTGTAATCTTCGCTTCTTCCGATTCAGTTTTTTTGCATTGTTAAAACTTGTTGTGGTCAGTGACCTTCCAAAGTTTTTAAATCTTTAAGCAATTCATCTGCATAAGCAGTAATTTTTAAGTAGTAAGTATCCATTTCTTTTTGAACTACTTCACCATCACATCTTCAACATTTATTGTCAATAACTTGTTCGTTAGCTAAAACTGTATTATCATTTTCACATCAGTTTAATAAACTTTTTTTCTTGTAAATAAGACCTTCATTTCAAAGTTTAATGAAAATGTATTGTTCTCATTTGGTGTAATCGTAATCTGCAGTAATACATTCGTAGTTTCAAGCAAATGAAATACCTAATTTTTGGATTTCTTTATCCATTGAATCAATATTTTCATAAGTCCATTTTCTAGGATGAATTCCATGTTTAATTGCTGCATTTTCAGCTGGAAGTCCAAAAGCATCTCATCCAAATGGGTGAAGTACATTGTAACCTTTACGACGGTAATATCTTGCGATCGCATCACCTATTGAATAGTTTCTAACGTGTCCCATGTGTAGTTTTCCACTTGGATATGGGAACATACTAAGAATATATTTCTTTGGTAATGAGAAATCTTCTTTAGGTTCGAAGTAGTTTTCTTCATCCCAAATTTGTTGTCATTTCTGATCAATTAATTTAAAATCAAATTTTTCCATTTTCTCTCCTTTTAGTTGTAGCTATTTTTAGTATGCTTAGAGTTAATTTTATTTATAAAATTACTTTTATTTTCTCAAGCAATAAATATATAAATTATAAAGAAATTTATAAATATATTTGTTAAATTAAAAAGAAAATACAAAGTAAAAGATCCTAGGTAATAATTTGGGATAAAAAAGAAGAAAGCTTTAAGGCTAGAATCATAAATTTTAACTACTGAAGCAAGCGAAAAATCACTATATCCAAGCATTTTAAAGTAAATTAAATTAAATAAGAAAGTATTTAAAATACTCATTAAAATAGCGACACTTAGCATGCTAATAACCATCGCAATTAGGTTACTAATTAAAAATCTTGAATTATTTCTTTTACTTACCCCGTTATATATATGGAAAAATATTAAAAGTGTAACGATTTGTGAACAAAATAAAATAAAGTTCCCTAAATATTCCACTCCCAGACCTAGTGAAAGTGAAAAAGCCGATAAGATTGGTGAAATTAAAAATCTTGCAAAAGTCACTAATAAAGCAAAATTTAAACCAATATAATATAAAGTAATAAAAATAGGAATTAAAGCAAAGTTGAAATTTAAAAAAGCATTAAATTTCAAAAAGTTGCAAATAAATGAAAGAATAATGCTAAGTGCAAGCATAATACCGCTAAAAGCAATTTTGTAAATTGTGTTAAAGTCGTAATTTCATTTTAATGTTTTAACTTCTGGTTGCATTATCCCTCCTATTGCTAAATTATTTTTAAATTATACTTGATTTCTTAAAAAATATAAAAATCATAAAAAGCTACAAAATTGCTTTAAAAAATAACTTTTTTATAATTTTTACTATTTAATTACAATATTAAATCCAAATAATTAAAAATAAATTACTATACAGTAATATTTTATAAAAATTATGGTATAAATTAAATGCAAGTATTAATGTAAAATTTAGTAAAATTTTAGATATTTTCAATATATAAATTTTCGAGGTTAATATGAGTAAAATCACACGTTACGAAAATAACAAACCTATTTACGATAAGCAAGCTGCTTTAGATTATTTAGAAGTAATTAAAAGTTTTTTAATTGAATATATGTCTAAAGCTAAAGCAGAAGGTTTTGTAGTAGGAATTTCAGGTGGAATTGATTCAGCACTTGTTTATGCAATTGCTAAAAACATTATGCCTGAGAGAACTTTTGGGGTTGTTATGCCGGTTGGAAAAATGTTGCAAAGCGATTTAGATCACATTGATAAATTGGAACAAACATTTTTTGATAAATTCCAAACTGTAGATTTATCAGAAACTTTTAACAGCATTTATCAAGCAGTAAATGTACAAAATCCTTTAGCAATTGCAAACATCAAGCCAAGATTAAGAATGACAACTTTATATGCTATTGCTCAAGATAAAAATGCCTTGGTGCTAGGAACAGATAACTTAGATGAAACTTTTATTGGTTACTTTACTAAGTATGGAGATGGAGGAGTTGATTTACTTCCGATTTCTCGTTTAACTAAAGGGGAAGTTAGATTTTTAGCTTCACTGCTTAATGTTCCTGAAGAAATTATTAATAAAGCTCCTTCAGCAGGTCTTTGAGAAAATCAAACTGATGAAAGCGAACTTGGATTTTCATATGCACAATTAGATTTTTACTTAGATAACATTGAAAATAAAGAATTAATATCTAAAGTTTTATCAAAAGAAACTATTGATAAAATTGAACATAAACATAGAATTTCACAACATAAAAGAGATTCTATTTATAAACCATCAGAAATAAAATAACTTAAAGGAGATTTTTATGGCCGGACACTCACACGCAGCCAACATTATGCACCGTAAAGGTGCTCAAGATGCAGCAAGAGGAAAAGTTTTCCAAAAATTATCAAAAGAAATTTATGTAGCTGCACAAAAAGGACCAGATCCTGAAACAAACCCAGCTTTAAAACTTGCTATTGCTAAAGCTAAATCAAAAAACATGCCTAAAGATAACATCGAAAGAGCTATTAAAAAAGCTGCTGGAGACAAAAACTCTAGTGCTTTCGTTGAAACTGTTTTCAATGCAACAGTTAGTGGTGGAGCTACATTTATCGTTGTTACTTTATCAGATAACTTAAACAGAGTTAAATCAAACATCCAAGCTTACTTTAACAAACAAAACGCAACACTTGGAAAAACAGGACAAATTCCATTTGCTTTTGATAAAAAAGGTATTATTGAAATTTCTAAGCAATATGTAACTGAAGATGATTTAATGTTAGCTGCTTTAGAAAACGGAGCAGATGATGTTGAAAATGCAGAAGAATCATTCGTAATTACAACAGCTCCTGAAAACTTTTCAGACCTTAAAAATGCAATTGAATCTACTTTAGGTGTTGTTGAATTTATTCAATGTGAAGTAACATATTTACCAAATATGTATGTTGAATATGATGAAGAAAAAGAACAAAAACTTTTAGATTTTGTTGAAAAATTAAAAGATGACGATGATGTTCAAGAAGTTTATCATAATATCGATGTAGAAGAATAATAATGAGTCTACAAGATTTATATATCAAACTATCTACTGATGTTGGAAGTGAAGGATTAGCAACTTTTATCGTTGTTTTAGTCACATTACTATGCTTACTAGTGATTCCAACATTACTTTCATTAATACTGCCTTTATTCCATAAATTAAAGGATAAAAAGTTTAGAAACTTTACCTTTTATCTATATGCTTTTTCTACCGGATTCTTCTTAATCCTAGCTACATTCGGATTTTTAAGAGAAAGTATTGAAGTTTCTTCACATGGAGTACACGATCATGTACCGGGTGCTGCAGATAATAACAATATAGTATTTGGATACAACATAGCAACAATTGTTTCAGGGTTATTAATTGGGATTTTATTCTCATTTACTCTTAAGTTTGTTATTACTTATCGGATTAATAAAGTGCTTAAGAAAGATAAAAATTTAAATGTATTTGTACACGAACATGGTGAAGATCACGACCATGCACATGGGCATGAACATCACCATCATGCGCCTAGAGAATGATCATTGCTAGAGGCAGAAAAAACAATAGTAAATAAGCCTGCTGTGCTATTTTACGATGGAAGTTCAAAACATTTAAAAACATATTCGCTTAAAGAAAAAACAGCTAAAAAGTACTCTGGTGCAGTGATATATGATTCAAATTCATATGTTCATAAACATGATCATGGAACATATTCTCATGTTCATACTCACCCAGATTACATTTTTAACCAAGAAGAAAACTTAGCACAAGCAGAAGAAACAATTATTCATAAATCAGAACCAAAAATGAAGTTAATTGCTTTAATGTTGCTGCTTACTCATAGAATACCTGAAGGAATCTTGCTTGGATACAACTTAAGCCTTGCTACAACAGGTAAAACTAATAATTTAACAACTGCTTACTTCCTTTCACTTATCCTTCACTTAATCCCTGAAGAATCAATTTTCTACTTTAGATTACGTGAAGCAGGATTTAGCAAAATTAAATCATTACTTCTTTCATTCTTAGGACTTTCTTTATTCTTACCATTTATGCTTATTGGTGCATATGTAGGTAGATCAATTGATCAATTATGATGATTAAAAGCAATGACTTTTGCAGCTATTGCTGGAATCTTCTTATTTACTTCAATTGTTGAATTTATCCCTGAATTCTACCACAACCATATGCCTAAAAAGAAATGATTTAAAGTGCTTCTTTCGCTTTTTATCGGAATTATTGTTGCAGTTGCGATCCTTTCATTCCATGCTCACTAGGAGCATGGTTTTTGTATAACTTAGTTATACAAAAGCTTAAATTATGTATAATTTAAATAAATTGAAAGGATATAGATGCATAAAAAACAAAAAGCTTGAATTTATTCTGGATTATTAGTACTATTTTTAATTCTTTTTATCTTACTAATTTGGGCTTTAACCAAAATCAAAGTTGATATTAATTTAGCGAGTGGAATCTTAATTATCATAGGAATGTTCCTAGTACTGGGAATCATTATTATGTTGTTATATTTTGCAATTTACAACTTTGCAAAATCTCGTGAGTTAATTAATAAATCATTTAATGGATTTATTGAAAATATTATGACAAATAACAACATTGGTCTTATTGTTTATGATATTAATTCAAGAATTATTTGAACTTCACACTTTATTAAAAACAAATTCCACAAGGATTTTATTAATGAAACAGTTAACCAATTTTTCAAAAAGATAGATGAAAACTTTAAAAATGATGTTGATATGAACCAAACCAAAATGGAGTTTTATAACAACAAAAATATTTATGAAGCTCAATTTTGACCTTTATCAAATACTATAGTAATTCGTGATATTACTACAGAGCATTTATTTAAAGTAGAATCTTGAGAACAAAAACCAGTAGTTGGTGAAATTGAAATTGATAACTACGCAATGTATCAATCAATCCTTTCTGAAGAACAAATTTTCCTTATTAACAAAATTGTTATTGATACTATTAAAGAATATATGGAAAAATACAACTTGATTTATCGTCAATATACTAATGGTAAATTTGTTGTTATTACTAATGAAAAATCTCTACAAGAGATGTCAAAAGAAAACTTTACATTATTTACTAACATTCATGAAAAAGTAAGCGATCCTGCTATTAACAATTTATCACTTTCAGTTGGATTTGCTCATGGTTGAAGTTCATTGAAAGAGAAACTTGAACAAGCTAAAAAAGCCCTTGTGCAAGCTCAAAACCGTGGTGGAGATCAAATTGCAATTTTCTCAAACACCCAACCAGCAGTTTACTTTGGGTCAAATAGTGAAATAATGTCAAATAACAATAGAACCAAAATTAAATCAGTCGCACTTGAATTTGCTAAACATTTAAAACAAAAAAATATTAATAAAGTTATTGCTTATGGACACCAACTTGCTGACTTAGATGCTTTAGGTTCAGCATACGCAGTAACACAAATTGCAAAAAGTTTTGGTAAGGAAGCATACATTTGTAATGTAACTTTTGATCAAACTACTGAACAATATTTAGAAGAACTAAAATCTGATAAAGATTTTGATGAAAAGATTTTTATCAAACCATCAGTCGCAACTAAAATTACAGATGCTGATACCATAGTGGTTTTGGTTGATAACTCAGATGTATTTAGAACCGATAATAAAGATGCCTTTATTAATGCTGATAGAAATAATATCTTTGTATTTGACCACCATAGAGTTGGAAAAAGTATTGATTATTGTCCAATTACAAACATTTACATTGATACGACAGCTTCATCAGCTTCAGAAATTGTGACTGAAATTATGACCTTTATGGATTATAAATTACATGTATCACAATTATGTGCTCAATTACTTTTAAGTGGTATTTTCCTTGATACAGTGCAATTTTCAAAATCAGTTACAACACGTACTTTTGAAGCTAGTGCCTGATTAGAGTCAAAAGGTGCAAACGTTGTTAAAAGTGGAAATCTGCTTAAAATTGATGATGAAACCGAAGAAGAAATTCAAGATATCTTGAAAAATACTCAAGAAGTTAAAAAAGGATTTTACCTTGCTTATACAGACAAAGAAGTATCAAACGATGTTATTTCAATGGCTGCTAATGAAATACTTAAAATCAAAGGAAGAGTTGCTTCCTTTGTAGTAGCAAGATTAAAAGGAACTAAGCTTTATAAACTTAGTGCCCGTGGAATTGGGACAAATGTTCAAATTATTTGTGAACAAGTTGGTGGAGGAGGACACTTCTCAACGGCTGCTGCAGTTTCAGATGAAGATTTAGAAACATTTGTAGACAACATTCGTCATGCTATTATAACTAGTGAAAGAGAGATTAAAGATGAAAGTAATATTAATTAAAGATTGTAAAGATGGAAAAGCAAACACAATTATTGAAGTATCAAATGGATATGGAAGTAACTATTTAATTAAAAATGGTTTCGCTGTTCCACATAATAAACAAACACTTCATGAATTAAACGGAAGATTAAATAATTTAATTGCTAATGAACATGAAGCTAGAAGCAAAGCTTTAGAACTTAAAGATAAACTTGAAAAATTAGTTTTAAAATATACCCTTGAAGCCAATACTGATGCTAATGGAAACTTAAATGTTCACGGTTCAGTATCAACTAAAGATGTTGATAAAAAACTACAAGAATTAGGATATAAATTAGACAAGCATGCATTGAGCAAAGTTCATTTAGTTTCTGAAGGTCCACATGATGTTGTAGCAACATTATATAAAGATATCACAGCAAATATTAGAGTAGAAATTACAATTAAACATGTCAAGAAATAGAAAATTTATTGAAGACAAAGTTTATAAAAACATTTCAGGTGACTTAATCCCGCTCAAAGACACATTATTTCAAGATGAAGCAGTTGAACGAGAAGTTTTAAGTAACCTAATAAATGATTTAGATAAACAAGGGCTTGGGTTTGACTACTTAAGTCCACAAGCCTTTTACACACCAGCATATCAACAATTATTTAAACTTATTAAAACTACTCGTGATAACAGTAAAAATAAAACTATAACTTTTGATTATAATGATGTTAAGAAATTAATTGAAACAATACCAAATACACTAGAATATAGTGCTTTAACTATTGGAACATTAAATAAAATTGCTTCTTCTTTATACAATGATGAAAACTTCATTACTAATGTTGAAAAATTAATTGAATTACAAAAGATGCGTAATTTAGAATCATTTTATGCAGAATATCAAAAAGCATTCGGACATAATGGAAAAATTACTTGAGATAGTTCAATTCAAGATTTACAAAACTTCTTAGTAACCAATAACAATATGTCAATTAAGAATTCTGAATTTATTTCACTAGATCAAGCTGCAAATGATTTAGCTGAAAGAATTGCAAATATCTTACAAAACAAAGAACAACAAGAAAATTCCTTATACACAGGATTTTATTCAATTGATAATCATGTTAAAGGATTTAAACCTGGACAATTTGTTATTTTAGCAGCTAGACCAGGAGTTGGTAAAACTGCTTTAGCCTTAAATATAGCTAAAAACATCGTGGATGAAGCTAATAAAAATGGAGAAGTTAAAAACGTAGCATTTATCTCACTTGAAATGCCTACAAATGAACTTACTTCCAGATATATTTCGACAGCTAGTGGAGTTGATTTATATAAAATCCAAAACCCTAAATTCATTAGTAATAATGATGAAGCGATGAAAATTTTCCACACTATTGAAAATATGAAAAAAGATAGTGTTGTTTGGTTTGATGATGAACCAAAAAGTAAAATTACTGAAATTATCTTTAAAATTCGTCACTTAATGAAAAACCTTGATGGTAAATTAGATTTAGTAATTATTGACTACTTACAATTACTTTCAGGTGGAGATAATTCAGGTAATAGACAAACTGAAGTTGCAAGTATTTCCAGATCACTTAAAACACTTGCACTTGAACTTAAAATACCTATTATGGCTCTTTCACAGCTTTCTCGTAGTGTTGAAAGTCGTGAAGACAAAAGACCACAACTTATTGACCTTAGAGAATCAGGTCAAATTGAACAAGATGCTGACATCGTTTTATTCTTAAATAAAAAACCACTTAAAAAAGGTGTTTCCGAAGAAGAAGTTAGCAAAAATGAACACATCCCAGTTGTACTCACTGTTGCAAAAAACAGAAATGGACAACCAGGGGCTGCAAACACATTAATTTATACAGGTAAATATGTTAAATTTACTGATGAAAAAGAAGGGAACAGATATTAATTATGGATACTTATTCCAGTTTGAAATCTAATATAAAAAATACCATTTCATACTATGAGATAGAGGTAAAACATGGATAAAAGTGTGATTACCGCAATAGTTTCAGTTGTTTTAATTGTGCTATTTTGTCTCAGTGCTATCTTTTCAGGTTCAGAAACTGCTTATAGCACAATTTCTCCTGCAAGATTGCATGATATGGTAGAAGAAAAACATAAATTTGGAAACTTAATTAATAAACAAGTAAAAAAATACAATCAATTATTAAGCACAATTTTAATTTGTAACAATTTAGTTAATGTTGCTTCTTCAGCATTAACTTCTTATGTTCTTTCATTATATTTTAGTGAAGGAGATGTAATTACAGTAGTTATTTCTACTGCTGTTGTAACACCTATTTTAGTTCTTTTCGGTGAAATAGCACCTAAATTAGTTGCTAAAGCCCATCCAGAAAGATACCTTAAAGTATTTTGCATCTTTAATGAAGCAATGTTTTGACTTTTCTTCCCAATTACATATCCAATTAGTAAGTTATCTAAGAATGTTTATGTAACTAATTCAGAGGAAGATATCAAATCAATGCTTTCATTAGCACAAGAAGAAGGGGTGCTGCAAACTGGTGAAAGTATTTTAGCTCAAAATGCTTTGGATTTAGACTCAACTAAAGTTTCACAGCACTATGTAAGACTTAAAGATGTTACAACAATATCTTATAAAAGTAATATAGCTGATGCTCATGAAATATTTAAAGAAACTAATTACTCAAGAATACCAGTTGAAAAAGATGGAAATTTAATTGGAATTGTTTTATTAAAAGATATCTTTAATCTTAAAAAAGGTAGAGTAATTGACTACATGAAAAGTGTTCCGTTAGTTTCAGCTAATTCAATCTTATCTTCTGCACTTGAAAAAATGCGTTCAGCACGTGCACAAATGGCTTTTGTTGTCGAAAACAACAACAGCACAGATGTTTTAGGAATTATTACAATTGAAGATATTATCGAAGAAATTGTTGGTGAGATTTATGATGAATTTGATGATGATGAAGAAATTTATGAAATCTCACTTGAAAAATCACGTGTTCAATCTAATGTTAAAATGAATGAATTATTCAAACAATTAGAGATAGATGATGAATTACTTGAAGAAGATGAGCTTAATATGGATTTAAGAAGCTTTCTTCTTAAACGAATGGAAACTAAACGTCTATATAAAAATTCACGTTATACCTTAGGTGATGAAGTTACATTTAAAGTTGTTGAAATAGTTAAAAATAAAAAATTCTCAGCTTTTATTGAAGTAAATAAATTATAAAAATATAGTGACTAACAAAAAAACTAGTCACTATATTTTTTAATAAAATTCAAGAATTTCTTACTGCTTATTGTTTTGAGATAAATTTCTAAGCTTTTGTTATACAAATGCGTAACTTGAAAATATTGTAATTTCTTTTCAAAATCAATATCCTGGATTTCATATAAAACAATTTCAGTCATTAATATAGCCATATAAATATATAATCCAAGTGTATAAACTAAACAGATTCCACAAATTACACCTATTGGTACAAAAATCATAGCACCAGTTGTTTTGTTTCAATCTAATATTGTGAGTAATAATAAAATATCAAATATTACACTTATACCTACCCCAAAGATAAAAGGAGTGGTATAAAATAATCAGTATAAAATTTTTGTGTTTTTTCAATATTTATATTTAAGATAATTATTCAGCTGACTAGTATCAACATTGTTTCATTTTTCCATACTAAAATCAGAATCATAAATACCCAAGTGCGGATCGTATTCACCCATACCCATATATAAATTAAATAAATATCTAAATGGTTTTCAATATGGATGCTTTTTAATCATATCTTTTTCATTACATTTATATGAAATGCTATTAATTTTATAAATATTACGATAATTAAATAGTCAATTTATTATGTATATTACAGCTAAAATTGAAATAATAGCAATAAAAGTAATCATCATATCATATTGATTTTTCTTATTTGTTATATTGTAAACATAAAGAGTTTCGAACAAAGGAATCAAAAATAAACCGATTGCAAATGAAGTTAATGTAGGAATTCAGTAATATTTAAAAATTCGTGATTTTTCCATCCGAACCTCCAATTATTGTACCGTTATCAAACGATATATTATATTTGATAATAGAATTCGTTTGATATTAAGGATGTTTACTAACACTGCTATTTTTGCTGAGATATTTAATTTGTTTATATCAATGAGTGTGGGAGATACTTCATACGAAAGAAAAGAAATAATATCTATACTAGAATTTAATATTTTCATTTTTACTCCTACAAATATTTTACTAATTTAGTTACAAAATGTATGTAAACAATTAATTGTTATAAGCTATAGAATTGCCTAAATTAGCGTTCAGGTTTAAATAAATGATATATGAGCGAAGGGGTTAAATATGTTCAAAAAATATGAAAAGAAAAGTGTTCCCGTAGAAGTGTGAGAACACATAAATTTTTGTTACTTTAATTAGCTTAAAAATCACGAAAAATTGAGCGGACAAGAGTATTTATAAAAACGTGAAATAGCATTGTATTATAATTTAGGGAATTCGATTATAAAAACAAGCTTCAGACACACAATTTAGTCTATAATCATGCAATTGAATTAGCATTAATACACGCAGATCGAAGCTATTAGCATCACAAGTATTTATCATTTGTTTTCAAATGCTATCAATAGCTGAATTATTGAAATTTAAATCTTTATAAACTTTAATAAAATCATCATAATTAGGAAATTCTTGCAATATGCTATTGATTTTAATATCACATTTGTTAAAGGAATTATATAATTCAAAGACTTTAATTTTATTTTCTAAACAATAAGTAATCGTTGAGTAAAGCTGTGATATCTCAGGAATACAGATTATTTCAAATAACGAGCGTAATTCATCATTTTCAAGATGGTTAATGAAATCATTCATTCAATTTTTGCTTTTATAGTTATCTCAATTAATTAAATTGAAATAAAATGATACAAAGTAATTAGAAATTAATGCTTGAGTGAAGAAGTATTTAATTTTATATTCATCTAATTCTTTTAAATGTAAATCATTCTTTAGAAGATATAAAATATCATTTTTAGTGTTTGATGATTTGTTTTGATCCTTAAGCTTAGAACATACTTCAAGAGCTATAAGTTGTGTCATTTTGCTTGTTAATGAAGAATAAGAATTAGCAAATATTAATCCTTTTCCTTTTGTGATAGCTTCATTTGTGATAAATGCTGAATTTATAGCCTCAAATTCTGTTCCATAATATGAACCTTTATAAACAATATCATCACTATATAGAGTTTTAATAACAGCTGAATTCACTTTTTTAAGTGGTGGATTTATTTTATTTTTATTAATTAAATCTATATCATTTATTTTTCTGTGGTTGCTATTTGTTAATAAGTCTATACAAATTGAACCTCTTATTATGTAATTGTTGTAATTTAAGATTTTAAGAAATTTGATAGTTTGTTTGTCTAAGTTACATTCACTTAATTTGATTTTTTTAATCAATGAATATCTCAAGGTTAATGCACTATAAGCTATCAATAATTTCTCTATCTTAATTGAATTTGTGTCATTTTTAAAGCTTAATATAGCTCACAGCAATGAAAGTGTTATATTGCAATAAATAGAAATAATTTCAAGGCAAACAATAACAATTAAAAATATTAGATAAAATTTATAACCTTCAGGTTGCTCATGCATTAAAATTGGAATTATTACAATTCTAGATGCGAGAAAAACGGTTATAAAATAAGAAATAATAGCAAAAACAATTAACACTGTTTTATTGACTTTTAGTCTAATATCATTTATGTACTTGTTATTAAAATAAGATAAATCATTTTTATATAAAAACATATTAGTAGCCTCTGTTAGTGTTTATGTATTTTAAGCGATTTTGATAATCAAAGATATTTTTTACTCATGTTATAAATTGTTTCTGAATGCTATTTCATTCATTATTAGAAACATATTTTGCAATATCAAGTTGTTTTTTATATTCTTCATCAGAAATATTATAATCAGCCCTTGAATTTATATCTGAAGAATGCCGGACATTTAGGATGTTTTCTTCGTAGTATTTTAAATCATCGATTTGATTTTTAATGTATTCGATTAAAGAATTTACATCAATGCCTGAGTCTGTGCTGTATTCATTGATTTTTTGATTGTATTCAATATTTTGTATTGTCATTTTGTTGCCTCTTTTTCTTTGTTATACTTTGATTATACTCTTATAAAAATATAAGTCAAGGTTTCCACAAATGATAAAGTTAAATTTTAGGCAAAAAAATATAGAAAAATTAATTTTTTGACAATGAATTAATTATGGATTTATTTGTAAACATACTTAAATTAAGCAGTAAAAATACCCACAGCACTTGCGGGTATCTGGATTATCATTTCCAGTTTAAAATAAATTTACACAAAATTATTTATAATCCCATTTTATTTACTATTGTATGAAATTCTTGTAGTGTAATATATGAGAAAATTAAAAATGATTTCAAATCTGTTTCAATTGATTGTCTAATGTCTGCTAAATATAAAATGTTTCCTATATCAGAACTATCTAATTTTAAATGTTCAATATAATCTAAAATTTCATCTTTTAAGTTCTTATTTTGTTCTAAGATAAATTCATATTTTTTATCAAGTTTAAAATAATTTAATATTTCTAAATTTGTCATACATTTCTCCATTTATATATAAAATAATTATATCTTCTTATAATGCAATGAACCCTAAAATTTGTACGATTAATTAAAAGATTGGCTTTCTACTTAATGTGTAATTTCATAAAATGTGAAAATTCTTTTTAAATTTTATCAAGTTTTTAAAAAATGGGTATGTTAAAATACACGACAGGGTCGTTTTGGCTTATTTTTTGAGCCAATTTTTTTTTAAATTTTTGTGTAATTTTTAAATAATTCAAATGGTGAAATTCTAACTAGATATTGACTATTTTCAAAGTAATTATTTGCTTATCTTTATTAATTGAATCAATTAACTCGAATATGAAATTTTCACAAATAAACTGTGGTTCATAACCTTTTGGAATAATCTTTCTAATCTCTTTATGTGCGTTTTCTAAACTTCCTTTTTGTCATGAAGAATAAGGGTCACATACATAAAATTCTTTTATGGATTTTACTTTATGAAGTTCAGAATTTTCTAAACCATTATCCATTGTTAAAGTTAGAATTTTCATCTCAAAACATTTGTCTTGAAATCTCTAAAAGACTTCATTCATCTTTTAATTTATTGAACAAATCTTTCATTTTTTCTATTGTAAATTCTCTAGGTGAATACTGTTTGATATTTTGAATTTTAGTATTTAACATCTTAAGTTTTGATTTATCTAAATACGGTCTTAAGACGTAATGACTATAACGAGTTGTAAATTCAGTTGAGTATTTTGAATTTCTAGATTTAGCTCTAAATTTCAAACAAATTAAATTATTTTGGTAATGTTTTGCGTTTGATAGCATATAATAATAGTGTCTCCTTTAGTATTTTTGAATTTACACACTTATTTTACATTAAGGAGACGAAAAAACATCGGAATCTTACTAATTAGTAGGAAACCGATGTTTTAATTTTGTATTTATTTGTAAAACTACTTAAATTAAGGAGCAAAAAATACCCACAGCACTTGTGGGTATTAAAATAAATTGTTAAATTATTTATTTCTATTTCTAACATAATCTCAAAACTTTTTACTTCTGATAGTTTCTAAGTATTCGGTGGGTTTAGATTTTGTGGAATAAACTGAACGATAATATTCTAGCTTTGTTTTATCATCTAAATCGACAGCTCTATTAATAGCTATTTCAGACATTCAATTTGACATATTTACATAATATATTCCGCTAAGAATTAAACCTGGAACAGAAATTGTAATTATGGGAACAGAAATGTATAGCGGGATAATTGAAATTAAATACGATCCAAGAAGTAAAAATCCAACTGATATTAATGAAGATAATGAAAAGCCTAGGAAAGAAGGATAAAATCAACAACTCCAATATAAAATTTTTATATTTTTAGCTTCCTTATATTCAAGAAAAAGTGTGAATAATCCAATATCAATATCATCTCACATTTCTCTTTTTAGTTCTTCTATTTCAACATCGGCAGCAGGGTTTATAGTTCCTATTCCAATAAAAATATTAGTAACTCATTTTATTGGTTTTCAAAAAGGATGTTTCATATGTGAATTCTTTTTGCTAAATTCATATTTGACATTATCTATTTTAAAAATTAACTTATATTCAAAGATTCAGTTTACAATGTGCACTAAAGCAAAAAAACCTAAAATACTTCCAAGTATTATTGAAACTTTTTGTCAATATTGGGAATAAGTGCATATATAAGCAGCAGTGGTCATGATTAATGGAGATAATAAAACTCCGATAAAGAACTCACAAAAAGTCGGAATTCAATATCATTTAAATATTCATAATTTAGGCATCTAATTATTATTAGAAATCTGGTTAAGTGATTTCATTTTACTCCTATTTCATAGTTAAAAAAACAATCCAAACTATTTGGATTTAGGTTTTGCGATTAAAAAATTAATATTTTTTCCTTTAGCAGATCATTTTTGTTCATATCCGGTTTGGATATTGTTTGCATTATATTTTGAAGCATGCAAATCTCTTGTAAAATCGATAACTTCTCAATTATTTAAATTCAATGATTCTAAAGAATAATCAAATAACTTATCGTTATCTGTTTTGAAATATAATTTACCTTCTGGTGAAAGTAGCGCAGCATATTGTTCTAAAAATGTTTTATAGGTTAATCTTCTTTTTTCATGCGCATTTTTAGGTCATGGATCAGAAAATGTTAATCAAATTGTATCAATGTTACCTGAAAAAATTTCATTTAAATTAGCTGCATCTTTAGTTACAATGAAAAGATTGTTTAAATTCATTTCATTTATTTTCTTAAGAATTTTGTTAGCTACTGTTGGATATTTTTCAAAGGCAATATATTTAATTTGTGGGTTTAAAGCAGCTAATTGAGCAATCATTTCTCCCTTACCTGCACCAATTTCTAAAACATCATTTACTTCTAAATGATAAGGGAATTCTTTTATTAAATAAGGTGAAGCATTTAAGTTTGCTTCAGCATTTTTGTCAAATCTAAGTCTCATGTGATTATTATAATGGATATTTTTTATTTCTAAAGAAAACATATAAAAACAGCACTTAATTTGTGCTGTCGTTAGAATTCTGAGCAGTCTTTTGTTTTTGAATAAATTGTTTAAATTTTTGACTATTAATTGTTTTTTGATAATAAGAATAACTTTTATTGTGAATATGTGCGCTTTGGTATAGTTTTAATTTCTGTTTTGGATCTAAGTCCGGAATTCGATTTAATACTATTTCAGTCATTCAACAAGCCATATATCCATATACGATACAAGTTATAAAAATAAGAGGACCAGAAATACCGCACATAGGAGCGAAAATTCAAGCCCCAAATAATTTATAACCTATACCATGAACGGTATAAGGCTCAGAAATTATAATACTTGTACCTAGACCAAATAGAAATGGAAGAATGTAAGCAAGTCAATATAATTTTTTACAATTTTTGTAATCTTTATATTTTAAATAATCATCTAATTGTGATGAGTCTTTCCCTTCTCATTTTTGCATACTAAAAAATGAATCTTGCATTGAAAGATGTGGATCAAATTCACCCATACCAAGAAAAATATTGAACATAAATCTTAAAGGCTTTCAAAATGGGTGCTGTTTTATCATTTGTTTTTCATTATATTCATATACAGCACTATTAATTTTAAAAATATGCTTAAAGTTAAATAATCAATTAACTAAATGAGATACAAATGCTAAAGAAACAATGATTGAAAAAATAATTGTAATAACAAAATATGTATTTTTATCTGTGAGTTTATAAGCATAAATTGAAATAATTAATGGAAATAATAATAAACCAATAATGTATGGTGCTCAAGCAGGGAGTCAATATCATCTAAATTTCTGGAATTTGCTCATTAAATGCCTCTCTAAAATTTAACTCTGCAGCATCTAATGAAATATTTACAACAGAAACTATGGTATTAGCCATACTTGATAGGTTTGCTAATAATGCTGTATTTTTAGAAACGTCTAAAACTTCCATTAATTTTCTTATTGAATTAGAAAATGCCTCACCTATATTTTTATTAAGTAAATTTCTTATCTTAAATAGGTTTTTAGATACTAATTCTCCTTTACCAATTATAGACTCAGCTTCTAGAATTCCTTTTAGGAAAGGAGTACCTTTGAAGATTATTTTTGATATTTGTACGTGCTTTTTAGCGATGAAAAAAGCTATTTTTTCTTTAATACCTGTGAAAAAATCAACTAAGTCAGCAGCTAATTCAGTTTTTTTAATTTTATTATCTATTTCAGAAGTGATTAAATTTTCTAATCCTTTTATCTTTGAACTTTTTTCATAAAGATCTTGTAGATTATTTACATCAAATAAAGGTTCTAGGTCCTCTAAATAAGGTAATGCTTTATTAATAACTTCGTATTTATCCCAAATATCATTGGCTGTATTTTTTAGCTCAACAGCACTAATTGTTGAACAAATTGATTCAGTGAGAGATAATGTTAACTGTAAGGATACCGAACCACCACTAAATACGTCCACGATTCCTCAACCAATTGATACTAATCAAGATAGAACTGATGTTGAAATTCTACCGTTTGCAAGAGATTCAAATTTATCGTAATAACTTTTTAAAAATTCAGCTATTTTTGTGTACTGATTTTTAATTTTTTTAGAAGAATTAGAAACATAATTTATAAAATCATTTTTGAGTCTTTCTTTTTCTAACTCATTTTGCACTCTGTGTCAGTTCGCTGCTTTTTTTACGAACCTGTTTGAATGTTCCATATATATTAAATTTTTTCCAGTTTTCTTATACTCTTTTATAAAATCTGTAGCTTCTTTTAATTCAGCTAAATTTTTTTTCAAAAATGTAGGGATATAACCTTTTAATCTATCTTCATCATAAAAATTAATTAGATGTTCATTGTACCAAAATTTTATATCATCCTTAATGTACTCTGAAATGTAGTAATTCGCAAGATCTTCATCTTCTAATGTCATTGATCTTCTGTCTATTGCGAAATAAAGAGATTTACAAAAAAATTGATATGCTTCATCATCGCTGTGAAAATATAGATTATGTGATTTTATAAACTCATTTACAACATCAATTTGTTCTGTGAATTTTACTCCTGTATATTTAAATCAAGAATCTGCGAATACTCCATCTTCGATTGCAATACGTGTTAATAATTTATATTTTATATTTGGATCTTCTTGTCATGGGACTATAGGTTTAATTTTATCTAAATCAATATTCCTGATTACATAAGCAGGAGGTGTGTTATCTATTGGTGTGTTAGCTTGAACAGCTAAAGAAATACCGTTTGTAATATCGACTAATTGTTTTAATTTGCTCATAAATATTCCTTTTTACTTTGTTTTTTAATAATTTTTACATATTAATTATAATATATTAAATTTCATTCAAAAAGTACTTTATTAAGCCTAAAATAAAGCAAATTTGGTACAATAACTACATGTTAAGAATTATTGCAGGAAAATATAAAGGACTTAGGATTGAACAGCCTGATGCTAAATACACTAGACCAACAACTGATAAAGTTAGAGAAGCGGTTTTTTCTTCTTTACAATTTAAATTAGTTGGAAGCACGTGTTTAGATTTGTTTGGCGGTTCAGGTGCTTGAAGTATTGAGGCTATTTCTCGGGGTGCAGGTAAAGTTGATACTATTGAAAAAAATAAAATCGTAGCTAAAGTTATTCAACAAAACTTCGCTAAAACTAAACAAGCTAATGAATTTAATTTAATTATTCAAGATGCTTTAATTTATTTAGATAATACAAATCAAAAATATGATTTTGTGTTTATGGATGCACCTTTTATTGAATATGATTTAGTTTCAAAATGTTTAGAAAAGTTAGTTTCAAATAACTTATTAAAAGAAGATTTTGAAATAGTTTTAGAAACTAATGATTTCAATAATATAACACTACCAGATAGTCTTAAAGTGTATAAAGAAAAGCAATATGGAAAGATAGGAATTTATTACTTATGTCAAAAATAAAATACCAAGTTGGCGATCTTGCACAAATAACTTGCAGTGAAATTAGCTATGAAGGACTAGGAACTTGTAGACTTGAAAATTATGCTATTTTTACACCTAATTTATTTGTGAATGAAGTAGCTAAAGTAAAACTAACTCAAGTTAATTCTAAATATGCTTTTGCTTCAGTTGTTGAATTAATAACTGTTTCACCACAAAGAAAGCAAATACAATATTCTTGCTATAATTCTGCACCATTGATAAATTTAAATTATTCAAGTCAAATTGAATTTAAAAATCAATATTTCTTAAAACTATTAAAGTGAAATCTCGGTGAAGAGATAGAAAAACATTATTTACCTTTAATCCAATCTCCTAGAGAAATAAATTACCGCAATAAGGTTCGTTATCCACTCTTTATTAATGAAAATAAATTGCAAGCAGGTGAATATCAAAACCGTAGCAATAGCTTAATAGCAGCAGATAATTTTATTCAAAACCAAGAGTGCTTAAATATAACCTTAAACAGAATTCTTGAAGTAATAAATACATATTTAAATTCGCATAAAAAAGCTAAGAATCTTGTTTTATTCGAAGCTATTACCTTAAGAAATAATAAAAATGATGAAATATCAGCTTTATTGCAAATTCATTCTGATTATGACTTGCCTGTAGGTTTAATTGAACAAATTAAGCAAATAGATAATTTAATAGATTTTAATGTATCTAAAAAAGATAAAATTCAAAATATTTTTACTAAGAAACCATTTTATATGCAACTATTGGATAAAGAATTTATTTGTAATATTAATTCATTTTTCCAAATTAATTCCACAGTAGCTGAAATAGTATTTTCTAATATTAAAAATTATATTAATAAACACAATGAAGAAATAGTTTTAGATGCTTATTGTGGGGTTGGAACTATTGGACAATTAGTCGCAGGGAATAAAGTGATTTATGGAAGTGATATAGTAAATTCAGCAATTATAGATGCAAAAAGCAATGCGCAATTAAATCATATCAAGGCAAATTATTTTGTGGGAGATTCTGCTAAGGTTTTCAAGAAACAAATTCAAGATTTATCTAATAGCTTTTTAATTTTAGACCCACCACGTAGTGGTATAACTTCAGAATTCATTGATTGAATTATCCAAAATAAAGTCAAAAATATCATTTATATGTCTTGTGATGTCAAAACTTTAGTAAGAGATTTAAAATTCTTACAAAATGATTATTCAATTGTTTCGATTCAAGGTTTTGATATGTTTCCTAACACAGCTCATATTGAAGCTTTATGTATTTTGAAATTAAAGTAAAATCCACTTCATTTTAGAAGTGGATCTTTTTATACCATTTGGGTTAGTTTATCTCATAATCCGAAATTAAAGTTTTCAACATCCTCATGTGAGAAGATAAAGTTAATCCGAGAATAAAGTTTATAAACAATGCCTGTGGTTGTATCAGTTAAATTAGTTTCTAAGTAATAAATACCTTGATTTTGCGGTGTGTTATCAACACTGTAATCAACAGAAACGTTTTGATTAGTTGAATCTATATTATAAGTTTGTAAAACTTTCTTTTCACCTTGTTTATTGATAAATATAAATGAAACAGTTCCTTTTGCGTTTGTATCTCCAACATTATATGAACCATAAATATGAATTGGATCTAATCATCAATTTGCTTGATTTGCATCATAATTAGTTGAGTTAGGTTCACGGTTAACTATTAATTTTTCTGGTTGAGCAATAACTTGACTATTTGTGGTTAAAGTATAATGCATTACATTTGAAATAGTTTTATTATCTTCATGACCATCAGCATATATTGCTAAATAATAGTAACCAACTGGATTTGGTAAGATTTTAGAAGTGATTTTTAAATCATTATAGAATTGATTTTCTAAAATTAGTTTTCAACCAGCTTCATTAGGTTGTAATTTTTGCTCACTGTAATAAAGGTTTGCTTTAAATGATGTATTACCGTAATCAATTTGTTGTGGATCTGAAATTAAAATTGGGTTAAATTTCATACCATAACCATCATAAACTGATTTCTCGTCTGTGAATTCACTAGGAAGATTTCTGATTCAAATTAATTTTCCTGCATCCTTATTTACAATTTGTTTAACTTCCTGATTAATTTCATTAATTTTTGCAATATCAGCTTTAACTTGAACTGAAGTTAAATTATTATTCTTACTTGCTTGGATATAACCATTTAAAGTTTGCAGACTAGAGTTTTTAATTTCTGCAGGTAATTGGTAAACACTATTACCGGTAGGATTAAGGTTTAAAAGTATTTTGCTAATCATTGCTTGATTATATAAATCGCCTGAATTTAATTCATAAGGATTTTGATTTAAGAAATCAGTAATATCATTTTTGATAAGATGATGGTTTTGCTCTGAAACAAATTTGTAATAAAGTTTATTATCTACCATGTAGAAGTTTTGAACAACGTTATTTTTTGAATTAGGGATTAATACTTTTTGATATTTATTTGTTTTTAAGTTGTAAATAATAAAGTATGAATTAGCGCTTAAACTAGTTGCTGAATCTCTAGCGATAAATATTAAATTATCTTCATATCCAAATAATTGCACTGCATTTGCTGAATTTACATTTGCAAGTTTTTTGTAGAAATAAATAGCTGCATTAGAAATTAAAGTTTTAATTTCTGACGGTAAGTTTAAATCTGCTTGCAATGTTTGAGTTGAGAAAAAGTTTTGTTTGTTAATTTGGAACTCACTGTGGTTTAATGAAACAAAATATCAATCATTATTGTAGTAGTAAAGGTTTGAAGCAAAGAAGTTTGAATCTGGTAATCTATCATCTTTTTTAAGACCCAAACCTAAAAGAGTGCTTTCAGCTGGATAAAATTCATTTGCATTAGCTGCTACTGTATGATTCATTCAAGGTACATTATATGGAACACCTTCAAATAAATTGAAAGTATATCTAATAGGTGATTTAGTAGTTTGTTTTTCAAATTGACTAGCAGCAGGTGATGTTACGATATTTCTAAAAACATTAAAATTATAAGATTTAGGATATGTTTTATTAATTCCACCTAATCCAGCATTAGTTACATCTGAATCAAATCATAAGTATTTATCACTGTGTGCTGTAGGATTATTGTTTTCATCAACAGGAAGTGAGATTCATGCTACCATGTGTTGTTGAGCACCAGCGGCAAATCCTGATTTTCAAGGAATTGCTTTAACTCCAGCTGCATTAAGTAAAAATACATAAGCAGTTGCATAATCTTTACATACACCTTGACCATTATTAATAGTTCCAGCAAATGAAAGAGATCTAGTTCCATAATTCATATATTGACAAATGTAGTTATAAATTGCAAATACCTTATCTCAATCTGACATACCTTGCTTGATGTTAGCAAGTCCATTTTCTAAGAATCTTTGTAAGTTTTCTCTTGAAGTTCCTGGTTTGAGTCAATCGGCAGCATAAGCATTTTCAAGTGATCCACCACCAATGTATCAAGTAGTATCATTAATTAATAGTGGTGTATTAGCTACATATTTACCATCCGGCATTTTAACTTCACCTTGTGGAATTCCTGGTTTAGTTTTAAAACCTTTTAAATAAGTACTCATAGTATCACTATTAGGACCGAAATATGGATAATTCATTCATTGAGTATTAATTCAATCTCAATAAGCATTCATAAAGCGATCGGAAGAAATATTTCTATCACCCATAGTATAAGTAGAAATTCTATTAGCAATTAAATCAGTTCACATTTGAACTAAATCTTGATGGGTAATTTGATCATCTGGTTTTTTAGGAAGTGGTACACTACCTCAATTAAAATTAGTTTCATTACTTGAATCATTTGCATCAATTGCTGCTTTATTTTTAAGGATTTCTTGATATTGTAAATTGTAGTTAGCATATAAATCTTGCAATTGACCTAAAGTAAGCATGTTAGGATTAAAACCTAAAATTTGATCCTTAAGTACACCTAAAGCTTCAGAGATGCTTTCATATTTTTTCTCGCTTGTAGCTTGGATTTGCGCATTGATATTGTTTTGTAAAGTAGCAAAATTATTTAATTCAGTTGCTCAAGCTTGATTAATTCGATTAATTGCTGTTTGATATTGAGATACTAATTCATTATATTTAGTATCTGAACTAGTTAGAGTTTGATTCCAAGCAACATTTTTAATTAATAATTTTCCTAAATTACCTTGAAAGCTAGCGTTAGTCATTTGATATCTAGGAAGCGAGTTGCTTGAAGCAAGTTTATTACCTGCACGAATGTTATCTACAGCTTGCTGCATGATGCGGAAGTTATTTTGTTGTAAAGTAATTTGATTTTCTCATTTACTAATTACATTTAAGAATTCTTGAGTATTTTTTAAGTAGTTTTGAGCTAAATCATTATTATTTTGTGTTAGCGCATCTAAATTTAAACTGTATTTTGTATTGTTAAGTGGTAAATTAATTAACTTATCATAAAATTGTGTAATTAAATCATTACATAATGAATTAAAACTCGCTTTTGCTTGAGCGATTTGCTTTTGAACTTCAACTTCTGAAGTATTAGCTGCGTTTTTATATTGTGTTTCAGTAAGATCTAAAGCCAGTGTAAAACTAGTTGCTAATGTTTTTGAAGCTTTTGTAGCAAATGTATTATTTAATGCATTAAAATCGTTTAAAACTTCATGTAATTGCTTAATACTTTGCTCACTAGCGTTTGGGTTCGAAACATCTGGTTGAGTTTGAGTTCCACCTTCTGAAGTTGAAGGGTTTTCAGTTTGAGTTCCACTATCTGATTTGCTAGGATTGTCAGTTTGTGTACCGTTTTCAGATTTGCTTGGAGTTTCAGTTTGTGAACTACCATCTGATTTGCTTGGATTTTCAGTTTGAGTTCCACTATCAGACTTGCTAGGGTTTTCAGTTTGAGTTCCACTATCTGAAACAGTTGGATTATCAGTTTGTGTTCCTGTGGTTGAAGTAGTAGGCTTATTTATTTGAGGTTTTTTACAAGCAACAACAGTTGCTGTTGGTAGTAAAAAAGCTAATGTTGAGCCGATAATTAATAGGTTTTTATACTTTTTCATATTTTCACATCCTTCCATATTAAAATTATAAATATTTAAACTCAAAAAAAAGCTTATTTTTCAAAAATAATGCTATTATATAAAAGCATTAGCTGGTAGCTGCATTATTATGTAGAGGAAAGTCCGTGCTAGCACCATCTGCGATGATGGTAGTGTTTGTGCTAAGCCAAATAAGCTTAGGATGTGGGAAACCATAGACGACTAGTGCAACAGAGACGAGTGATATGAAACGGGTAAACTCCGCAAGCTAGAAACCCAAATTTAGGTAGGGGAATCTGATTAAGGGAAATGAACTAAGATCAGGAGCTTTTATAAGTTAGATAAATTACCAGCACTGAATTTTCAGGACAGAACACGGCTTACAGATGCAAACGCTTAATTTTTTAAGCGTTTTTTTATATTTTTTAACATAATGTAATAAAATTACTCATATTTTAAAAAATACAAGGAAATTTATGAAAGAACAAAAGCCTATCCAGAAAATTAAAATCGCAATATTAGCAACTTTAAGTGCGATTATTGCAATTATTCTGTTTGTGTTTGCAGGATATAAAGTTTCACACCCATTTAAACCTTCATTTTATAATTACAAATCTTATATGTCACCTAGTGATATAGCTAAAATTCAAGAAAATTTTACCTATAAAGGATTTGATGAAATCAACGAATTTACTAATGCTTTAGTTAACAATAAAGCTATTGGTGGAATTGGAAGTGATTTCCAGGCAATTGATTTAATCAAAAAAGGCCAAATCAAAAAAATTGATTTCAAAAAGCTTTTTGCTGTAGCTGAACCTAATTTAGCCCCACTTTCAAAGAGCCAAGTTGAAAAAATCAGAGATGAAGAAATTGAGAAAATTAATGAGGATTTTAAAAACAATAAAATTTCTAAACAAGAAATGGAAAAAAGAATAGTTGAAGTTAATACTAATGCAAAAGAGTATTTTGATAGAAATATATTATTTAACTTAAACAAACCAGGTAATTTAGAAATGGTTTTAAAAAGTATTTATTCTCCTATTGTTTTTGAACATTTAGCTAGTTATGATGAACAACTTTCTTATGTTGATAAAAACGGAAAACAAGTTCAAGAACACTTATGAGAATACTTTATTCCTTACTTTGCTCAAGATGGGATGGTAGCTTATAATACTAATAAATCTCAAGGCAATAAAAACGAAATTACACTTGAACAATTACAAGCTAATGCGAGTGAATTAAGTAAAAAATATGGTGTTAATATTAATGAATTTTCAATTCTAAATCAACTTAATGTACTTAAGAAAAATGGATATAGTAATTTTGTTATTACTGATGCAATTAGAACTAATATGCTATATGGTTCTGGGTACGATTTTAATGGTGACAAGCTTAAATTCCAACCATATAGTGGTATTTCTACTGAAAAGAATTATAAAGACCAAATTTTACAATTTGGAAATGTTATTAAACAAGGAAGCTCATTCCCTGTCAATGATTCAAAACACATTACTCTAGATGGAGATGGGCAAAATATTATTGCTCGGGTACTAGATCCTAGTTACCCTCAAGCAGATAGTGGAATAGTATATAACGGTGATATGCTAGATATGTATTATTCTGAAAACAACTATGCTGATGTAAAAGATGGAAGTACACTCGGATATAAAATTGATAAAAATGTTTTACTTACTGATGGAGTAATGGTTAAAGCTGATATTTCAGATAAATACGAAACTAAGTTATATCAAGCTATTACTTCAAGCTTCTTACAAAACATTGCTTTTATGATAAGTGAAATGAAAATGAATAATGGTAAGGTTGAGTTTAAAGAATCTTTAAACACAGCTTATAAACATTACAGCTTAAAAATTTACCAACACTACTTATTTTATGTGTTAGAAAAATATTTTAAAGATGTTAGAGAATATAATGATTTAAAAGAAGGTCTTCTTAATTTATATGAAAAAACATTAGATGATATTTCATTATTATCACAATATGATGCTTTTGTTGAACAAAACATTTTCCAAAAAGAAAATATCTTAAATATTTTTAAACAAAATGCTCAAGAGATGTTTGGAGATAGTGATTTAAATAACTTAAAAGATAATATTATTAATTTAGTTAACCATGTTGATTTAAGTGCTCCTGCTTTTGAGAATGACTTAAAAGAAAAATATGGTAACTTAGTTAACTTTGATTTTGTTAACTATACACCTCCAATGTATTTAGATTATAACTTTATTAAGAGAAATTACTTTATTTCAGATAATCAAGTAGATCAAAAAGCTATTTACATCTATGAGATAGAAAATAACGAAGCTTTAGGAATTGATCATAAAGCTATTAAAGGTGTTAGCGAAGAGTTGCTTTCATTAATTTCTACTTATTATTTCACACAATTTAAAGGTTAAAAAGTGCTACCAAATTCGGTAGCTTTTTAATAATAAAAATTAACAAATTAATGTGGAATATTTCCTTAAAAAAGTACCGAGAAAAAATTTAATTTTTTTCAAATACTTTTAGTACTTATTTCAAGTTAAAAGCGGAAAAATTCAAGATTTTGAGCAAAAAATTCTTTTGGATTTTTAAAGTTTTATGAGTATAATTTCTCCACACAACTTGCAAGAAGTGTTAATACTGAAAACAAAATTTTTAAGGAGAATTATGAAAAAATTATCAAAACTTTTATTATTACCACTTGGATTAGGAGCAAGTTTACTTCCTATTGTGGCTGTATCATGTAATTCAGAAGATACAAAAGAAAAGAAAGAATCTGACCAAAAACCAACCACAAATAACAATACAAATAATTCAAATACAACAAATGAAATAGCACCTGATGAAGTTTCAAAAACACCAGAAGCCCCAGCTACATTAGCTGAAGTTAATAAAAATGTTGTAGTAAAACAATGAAAACATATAAATGAAGATTCATCACACGTTAAGAAATATAAAACTTTAACAAAAGATGATTTAACTAAATTTACAGCAGGTTTTATAACTTCACTTTATCAACCTGAATTAGAACTTACAAATAATTCAGCTTCAACATATGATGCTAACGTTATCTCACAGGAAGCGAATAATGAAAGTGGTGAAATATTAGTTAAGGTTGAATTAACTAATAAACAAGATAATACAAAACAAGAAGTTACTTTAACATATCAAGCAGGTAAAATTTCAGAAACTGAAAGATTACTTGATGCTATCGGAGAAAAAGTTACAGCAGATGATTTTAAATGATTAAACTTACAAATTTTAGGAATGTTTTAAGCCTTTAGCTTAATCTGTAATAATTATAACACATAATAAAATTTAGTCAAGTTATTTTTTTAATTTTTTTTAAAAACTTTTTAAATTTTAATAAATTATTTTTATTATTATATCGTGCCTTTACAAAATAATATAATAATAATGAACAACATAAGGAATTGCACCACAGTTAAATAACATATAATAGCATATCCTTTTAAATAAATACAAATTAATAAATTAATGAAATGCTTTCTTTTTCCAGGCTTCTTCTATATTTAAGTATTTCCATATTAATATATTATGTTCGTTATGAGTCCTTTCTAGTGTAAAAATTACAATTATAAACCTTATGTTGTTCGCTTATATCGCAAATACAAAAATATCAGGTACTTTTATTTCTAAATAGCATATTGACACATTAATATCTTTATTAAATAGACACACAAACCAACCGATTCACTCTAGGCAGCGCAAGCTGCCTTTTTGTATGCTTATTATGTACGGGGGGCGGTGGTGCTTTGTGGTTAAGGTTTTAGGTTCTTCAGGTGGTTTTAATTGTGGAGGGGTGGTTGTATTGTGCTGTGGTCGTTTGTTGTGGTTGTGGTGGTATGAGTTGTGGGGTTGGAGAGGTCATGGAGTGGAGTTAGGTATAGGGGGGTAAGCGAAAAAATAGGGATCTACGATTTAGCCCCACTCCCTGCCCTTTCTGTGTGTTTTTTTTTAAAATTAGGATTTTATTATTTTAAATTTTTAGGGGCGTTTATCGCTTTAATTTTTAAAAAAGTGCTGTAAAAAAGTTTTAAGGAATAGCATTTTAGCAAAATAGTACCAAACTTGCTAATTTTTTATATTATAAAAGTTTTTTACATTGCTATTTTTACCGCTTTTCCCTAAAAATGCTCCTTTTTCTATTGTTTTATATGGTATTTATATACTTTTTATATATGTTAATATATATTATTTATTTTAGTATTATATATAACTTATTAAAAAAATATATATAAAAAGGGGGTAAAATAGAGTATTATTTAGTAAGGAGTTGAAACAAACACTCAAAAAAATATAGATTTTTTTAAACACTTATATAAATTTTTAAATTAAAACTTTTTAACATTATAAACGACGATATAATAGAGATATGAGAATCAAAGAAAAAGACAAAACCAAAGAAGAAGTGCAAGACCGTATTTTTGAATTTTTTATGGACTCGGCACTTTATCAAATTGAATCTATATGAATTGAAAAATTAAAAGAAAATTGTAATAAGAAATATTTTTTAAGAATACCCGAAAGAAAAGAAGCTGAATCATTGAAGGAATATTTTAAACAGTTGAACCTAAAAAATATAGAAAGCCTAACAAGGTACGAAAACGAGTGAGCAATGTACCTTTATGGTCGTAAACATTTTACACAGCAATATAAAGACAACAAGGACCTAAAATTTAGAATAATTTTCACACAAGAAAACAGCAGTCTAATAAATAGAGCATTATTTAAAGCTGTGGTTACTTATATGAAGCAAGAAAATACAACATTGCGGAGTACATTACACTACGATGAATTCGCATTAGAGATGATTGCTACTTTTTACGATTTTAAATTTTCAAATAAAACACCGCAACTTTTAAAAAAGAATAATGAACGATTAAATTTAAAATTCCCGAGCATTCTAAAAAGTATGCGCATTATAAGTTATTTAATTCTATTATATGGAGAAAATGCCCAGTTCGTTATTAAGGAGCTATTTTGAAAGGAGATAACCCCTTATTTATCAATTTACCGTGGAGCAAATAACAACATTATTAATAAACTTATTAAAATATGCAATCGATATTTAGAAATTTTAAGAGAGACTTACCATTTAAAGAGTAATGACGACCTTAAGGAGTCGAAATATCTATGATTATGAAAAATATAAAACAAATAACAAAATTAAAAAAGGAATTAGAACAAAACGGACAAATACAGTGAGACGACTTAAGCAACTTTTTAATGCTCGGAGTTATTGACGAGAAAATAAGCAATATAAACAACATAAATGCCTTAAATGAATATTTTATTAAGGAAATAAAGCCAAAGCGTTTAAACAGCATTAAAAAGCTAATTAAGGACAAGAAACAACAAATTAAAACTCTAGAGCACCGTTTAGAGAGTGAAAAGAAGCTTGTAACCCCATCATTTATTGAAAACCTTACACCCGACAAAGTGAGTGAGGTAATATTTTATGACAACAACAAAAAATGAATTGAGAAAAGTATTAAATTAATAAACCAAATTAATACACAAATAAAAGAACACGAAAAAGAGCTATATATTTTAGAAAATTCTAATGAAGGCTATATACTCGACGAGCAAGGGAAAATTATAAGCCGGAATAATGAACTAGAAAATAGTTATAAAACCATAATAGAGCATATCCAGGCGAATCTATCTTTACAACTTACCAGCGAGAAGCTTAAAAGCATACTAGCAAAAAGCAACGAAGACGAAGAAGACGATGACTTTAACTTTAAATAGCTTGCTAGTTTTTGATTCGTATTGAAAAAATGTAATTAATGAAGTAAAACGCTGAAAGTACGAAGAATTAGACGAGCCAACCCAGTACGCTTATAATGTAGCATATAGAGAACAAAGCGACCCGCTTAAAATACTAGCTTCAAAAATGGTGTTTTACCAGTGTGCTCGACACTTGCTTTTTCTATATAAACAAAAACACGATCCGGACTTTAATTATGTTTTTGACTTAACTAATTACAAAGCTATAAATTCGTATGCGAGCAAAATAATAATTCCACAAACCGGAGCTCCGTTCGTTTTTACTGACTTTAGAAAGTTTATGTCCGGGTTCGTATTTTGTTGAGTAAATAGAAACGATCCGAGCGATTATTTAACTAGTGAAATTTTTGACATAGAAGCACGTAAGCAGTGAAAAAGCAGTTATTGGGCTATGATCGCACTGTGTGTAAGTATGGGGTTATTAAGAGACGGAAACCCCGAGGTATATTTTGCTGGTGCTACAAGAGAATCCAGCCGGATACCTTATGAAATAGCGCTGAACTACATATGAAAGAGTCCCAAACTTGCTAAACATTATCAAAAAGCAAATACCATTAGAATATTAAGCAAGAAAAGGGGACAAATTAAGGCACTGAGTTTTGATACAGCAGCGCTCGAAGGAAAGAACCCATCAATGGTAGTGCTGACCGAGTACCACCTACACAAGGATGACACTATGGTAAATAGTGCTATGTATGCTAAAAACACCAGCCGTAAAAATTTTATTGTGGTGTATGATACAACTAAAGGGACAAAGACGGACTCCGTGTGCTACTATAGAGAACAAGCTTATAAAACATTCCTAGAGCAACAAATTAAGAATCCAGCAACATTACATGAAAACGCTAATATTTTTCTATTTTGTGCGGAGCTAGACGAAGAAGACTACGAAAGCTGGGATAAGCCCGAATTATGAAAAAAAGCCAATCCGGGACTAGATATCACCGTAAGCCTTAAAGACTTAAAAAGCGAGTTCCACCAAATAACCAGCAACGCCCAAGAGGTGGAGTTTAAAATTAAACGTCTCGGAATGTGAGTAAATAATGCATCCAGCTATTTTAGTATGTTCGATATCATGGAGAACCAAAGAGCAAATGAGAATATTGTAAAACCATACATAGAAAACAATTTCAAAGACTTACAACCACTACTGGGGCTGGACTTATCAAGTGTGCACGACGTGACCGGGCTTATAGTACATTGAGAAATACCACAAGACGACGGAGACCCGATCTGAGTTTTCAAGGGACAGGGCTTTTTACCCGAGAGCAATATACAACGCAAGGAAGACATCGATCATGTGCCTTACCGCTATTGAGAGCAAAAAGGCTGAATGAGTTTAACACCTGGTGAAGTGGTAGACTATAAGATAATAAAAAATGTTATTAAAAGCATAAAAGATAATAATTACGGTATAATATTGTTATATGATAGCTGGTGCTTCAATATTGTAAAAAGGTACTTACTGGACGAGAATATTTTTAGCGAAGACCAGCTTATAGCGGTTAAACAAGGGGTGTGACTTACGCCGGTATTTAAAGAGCTGGACCGTAAGATAAGAATGCGGAAAATTTACATCGTGGACGATAATGAGCTAATTATTAACCACCTGTTAAATGTAAGTATAAAAGAAACGAGCAATGGGAACTATTTTATTAAGAAAATAAGCCAGTACCGGAGAATAGACCTAGCAATGGCTATGCTAAATAGCGCTGCGTATAGATATCAATTTAACGAAAACAAAGAAAAAACCAGTTTCTATGAATTGATTAATTAAATGCGATATAACGGAAACCTTAAAAATTTAGGCGGTCGTTATGCGTGATAATTGATTTTTAAAAATTTTTAAACCAAAGAGTGCTTATAAGAGTAATACTTATGAGCGTTTTTCTACTTCCTTAAATTGAAACAGTGAATCCAAGCTGATACAAACGCTAACACCGGTGGAGCTACTTACTTATTCCAGTGCGGTACGAGCTTTTCAAATGATAGCAAATGACATAGCAAAGGTTACATTCCAGTACATAATAACAAAAGACAACAACCGCCAACTAGTGGAGAATGATATAACTTTTTTATTAAATAAACGACCTTGTGAAAACCTTACCCCGTGAGAGTTTAAAAAAGTACTTATATGAAACTTATTAATTCACGGACACAGCCCCATTTTAATTGAACGAGATAATAACGACAAAATAAGACAACTAATACCAATCCACCCGTCGTTCGTAAATAAGAATGATGACGGAAGCATCACACTAAAGAAAACGGACAATTCTAAAAGCTACAAAATACCGCCTCGCAGTATTATATGAATTGACTATGAAATTATAAGCGGTATAGAAGACACCAGCTTTAGGCAACTTTTTAAAAGCACCATATCAAAAGTAAGAGAAAACGAGCTTGCTATGTTGAATGCAATTAAAAATGATTTTAGCTATTCTATGTTTTTAAAAATTAATAACGCGACTGATATAAGACAAAGAGAACAAGCAAACAAAGCGATGCAAGAAATGCTAGAAATGCAAAAAAGAGAAGGACGTTTTGCGGTAGTTATTGACGAGAAGTGAGACTTCGGAAACGCAATGCAAAGCGTAAGCGGGCGGATAGATTTTCAAACAAGAAACAGCATCGGAAGAGAGTTCGCATCTTGTTTAGGAATACCACCGGCAAAACTAGGATACGACGACCCAAACAAATACAACAGCTCCAGCGAGCTTAACCGAGCTTATATTGATAACAGCCTTAAGCCACTTTTAATTAATATCACACAGCGCCTGACTTATGCTTTATGCGACAAATTAAGCGACGAAATAAGCTATAAAATTATGGACCTTTTAAGCATTGATTTAAAAGCGCTCCAAGAGTTCGCTGCAAGTGGAGTAAATAACGGCTATATAACACCAAACGAAGTAAGAGAGCTAATTGGATTACCTAAACACAAAGACGGAGACACGCTACTTGCTAACGGAACTCTAACACCGGTTAACATACTAAACACACAACCAAATAAGGACGGAAAGGAGGTAGATATTGGCGGAAATAAAAAATAAATATGTATATATAACAGCAAGACAAAAACCAGTCCTTCAAGAGCAAGAAAAACAAGGGAGAAAAATTGAGCTAACAATAGAGCTGGATAGCTGAAGCCCAGCTTACCCACTTTATGAAGATAAGAAATACCGAGAAAAGATAGACCTTAATTGTTTTGATTTTGAGAAACCTATTAATGAGCTAGAACTTAATAGCTACTTGGACCATAAAATAAGCATAGAGCATTTATTAGCAAGTACCAAAAATAAAACAATGGAAGTAAGAAAAGACGGTAGCACCATAATTGCTGTTCTTAAAGTTGATGAAAACGACAAATTATCCAAGAAAACAGCGGACCTAATACAGCAAGGAGTAATTACAAGCAATAGCTTCATTTTTCAACCTATAGAAACCGAGTACAAAAGCTATAAACCCAGTGAACAACAAGACGGCATCGCCCTTGAAGTAATACACAAAAAAGCCAAACTTATAAGCATAGACCCAGTCTATGAAGGGTTTTACAGCCAAGACAAGTGCCGAGCATATAACAAGGATAACGAGTTTTTAAATGACGAATATATTAAACATATAGACAAAGGAGAACCAGTGGAACAAAATACACAAGAGCAAATTATTAAACCAACCGAAGAAACACAAGAACAAGAAACAAGACAAGAACCACAACCCCAAGAAGAACAAACACCACAATTTCAAGAAATGGTGAATGAGTTTAGAGAAATTAGACAAACAATAGAACAAACAGTGGAAAACTTTAAAAAATTACAAGAACAACAAGAACAGCAACAAAGAGAAACAGTAAACGACGAGCAACATAACGAAATTACTCGTGCAGTACTTGAAACACTAACAACAAAAGGAGAGCCAGTGGACTTAAAAGAAATTAAAAATAAAATTAGAAGAAACAAAAAATTAAACCAAGACGAGCTAGATGCTTTATATAGAGCAAATGCCCAAGCATTAAGCGAAGAAGATAAAAAGCAAGTCGGACTTACAGCAGCCCAAGGGGACGTAGTACTTGAAAACATTAATAAAAGAGCACTTGACGGAACTACTAACCTTAAGGGACTTGCAGTAGTTGAAACATTTACCGAATCGGGTATTTTAACCGAGTGAGAAGCAGTATTTCCAGAGCTTACAGACTTTGCAAGAAAGGTAAACCTTACAGGACTTGACACACTTGTGACCCGTGTATATGTAGCGGACAAAAAAGACGTTCCAGTTATTGCTGAAGCAGCGGAAAGTACTGAATTCGGTGGAAGTACATTTGCAGTGACATTATCACCAAAACGTAGAAGCGTAAAAGTAGCAACAAACGAATCCCTTACACTTGCTGAGCAATTGATTTCCGCACAAGTACAAAACGCTACAAACGGAATTCTTGAAAGCGTAAGAAAAGGGCTTTATGCTGATATTTATAAACACGCAGCCACAACATTTAACGCTGAAACTTATACAGGTGGAGCAACAGCTGAAGCTAAAAGACTTACAAAAGAAACTAACAAAATTACATTCGCTGACATTGACGGAGTAGCTACTGAATTAAAAGCACAATACGGAGAAAACGCACTAGCAAATTACTTTATTGTAATGCACCCGGACGTTTATGCTGAACTTAAAAGATCGCTAATTACTGATACATCATCAAGCCTTATTAAAGACTTATATGACATTAAAAACGACACATTCAAAGGTGCGAGAATTATTGTGACTGAAAAATACCCAGTCAAAACATTTAACAAAGGTGACAAGGCAGTACTATTCTTACCAAAGGACCAAATTTTAGTTTATGGACTTAGCGTAGTAGCACAAGACGACCCATACACAGGATTATCACGCGGAATTCATTACACAATAGTGGGAACACGTGGCGAAGTTAAATTGGTAGACCCATTTACATATACAAGATTTTTAGAAGTAAAATAAGAGAAAGGAGTAAGGATCTATATTTAAATATGTAGTTCCTTATTTTTATATGGAGTACGGAATTTTACAACCGCTACCCCCAAACATACTGGGGGAATGATTAGAAACCTTAAAAACAAGGCTAGCAATTAGCGGCAACTACCAAGACGAGATACTGGTGGAATATATAGCAATAGCACACCGCAATATATGAACCCAGTATTATAATTTAGAACTTGACGAACACAATATAGTCCCAGCTGAAAACGAGTGAGCTTATGATTTTGTGACAAAACAAGGGACACTGCATTTAGCAGCCTTATACTTTTCAAACCCAACTGAAACAACCGAGACAAAAAATACAATTGTGGACCAAAGAATGCTTTACAAAATTTTAGGGAATAGAGTATTTTATGGCTAGAATTTTATACACTGACCCAAGAGACTACAACGAACCGTTTTTACTTATCAAAATTAAAAAAGTAGTACGGCAAGGAATGGTAGAAACACAAGGGCAAGGCATTTACTATAGCCAGTTAATTTTCGCAAGTATAATGCAAAATAAAGACACCACAATTGATGGAGAAGCAAGAGAGTATAACGACGTTTTAAGCATCAAATTTAGAAAAATGAATTTCGAAATTAATATAAATGATTTCATTTATAGAGCGGGAAGAGTTTACCAAATTTCACACATTGACCGGGACTTGTTTAATTTACAAGAACAAAAAATAATAGCGGTGTTTTATAATGAATTAAGTAAAATGCCTGACCTTAAGCAGTATGTGGACAATTTAGACACCCACAGTGGAAAAGAAGTAAATAAAGAAATTACAGTCCCAGTCAAAGACTTAACAACATTAAAAGAATTTAAAGACTTTAAAGAACAGTACGAAAAGAATTATGAAAATTTAAATTCACAAACAAACGACACAATAATAAAACTACAAAAAGTTCAAGATGAAACAGTGAATTTAATGGATTACACCCCTAAAAAAATAAAAGAACTAGGGGAAAAAATAGAATCTAAATTTACACAACTTGATTACAAAATTAATGAGCTAAACGAAATAATTACACAATTAAAACAACATCCACCAGTAATTAATACAAACACAACAGCACACGGCGGAGAAACACCAAGCAGTAGTGAGTTAGAAACATTAAGAGAAGAATTAAATGTATATAAAATAAAAACAAACGGAGTAATACAAGCACTTATTAAACAAGGTGGGGAAAATATTGAATATATAAATGACCATTTTGTTGATTTTGAACATTTAAACCGAGAATTAACTTATGGTAATTTTGATGGTCGTGAGATTAATAATTTAGCATATGCTGAACTTTTAAGTGATTGAAAAACACTACCTAATTATCAAAAAGAAGTGCGAATGCGTGGTGTATTACATAAAGACGATGAAGAAGAATTTTATATGTGGTTATATCACGCTGGACCTTGAATTTATAAAAACAAAAAAGCAATTGAAGAATTAAATAAAAAAATAGAACAGCTAGAAGCTAAAGCAGGAAAATAAAATGGCTGATTTCTTTACAGTTGATGAGCTTAAAATAGTTTTAAACCCACAAGCCCGCAAACAACTTGAATCATTTATTAAAACCCAAAAAGCTAAAGAGATACTTAACAGCAATGCGGTATGAGTTTATAACAATGTTAAAAATATGCTGCCTTATAATGCTAACCCAAGGAGAAAAGCAAAACAGGACCATATGAAAAACCGTTTTGAATGAAATTATTATGACTTTAAGGGAGAGCCAAGGGTAGTTATTAAATTTAGGGGAATGAGTAAAAAGAGTCCTAGAAATTACCCACAAGTACAGCTTTGAGGTAGTAGAAAGCAAGGATACCGCAAGGAAAACGCATATGGGACTGACTGAAACAGCACACCGCAAAAAATAGCGAAAAAAAATAACTTTAATGCTAAAGCGGGGAGAATTATAAAACTTAATAATGGACTACCACAACACGACACATTACAACAGCACGCAAGAATTGCGGAGAGAAATATAATGCATAAAACTTTAGAAGCATATAAAAACCATATAGAAAATAAAGACAAAGAACCAATGGGGGACTAATGGTTAGAAGTATAGGAAACGAAGTAAGTTGAGAAATTTATAATTCTTTAAATATTGATTATAAACCGCCTTACTGATATCAAATTATAGAAGAGAACACGGATGCCTTATTTTTTAAGCAAGAAAACCCAATGACTTTTTCTCGGTACTTTAATAATGAAGTAATAATGCTGAATTTTAAAATTTATTTAATTTTAGACAACTTATCACACATAAACCAATTAAATATTTTTAAAGAAATTTATAACCAATTAACAATTATAAACAACCTACCAAATTTTGAAATTATTGCAAAGGCTATAAATGGTCTAATTGTGGAAAATAACAACATAAAAAACCAAGCGGACAATTTAGTAAATTTTGATTTTGATACAAGTACACAAACCTACAGCCTTAATTTTGAAATTTTAATAAAACAAAAGGAGCAAAATGTTAAAACTAATAACGGGAATAAACTACACATAGCACTATACCCAAATGAAACAACAACAGCAACAACCGCACAATTCCACGAACTTAAATACATTACCGAATTAAAGCTTAATTATTCTAGCAAAAAGGAAGATAGAAACTACTTCCACAACGGCGGAGAAACTACAAGCATTATCACGGGAAAAACTACAACATTAAGCGTAAGCATTGATTACGACCCAAACGACGAGCTACACCAATATTTAGTTTATTTACTTACAAGCGAGCCTAATAAATGTAATAACCAGTTTATCAAATTAGAAATTGACGGAGTAAATAAAGCAACAAGCGCAACAGCAAAAAATATAAAAGTAGCAACACTAAAAGGGAAAGCAACCATTCAATTTAAAAACGGTATTCCGAGCGGAGCAGTGGATGAACTTATTAAGCTTCAATTCGATATATTACCGCAAGATGATAAATGAATTTATGAATAGGAGAATAGTATGTCAATTTTAAACCTTGACGACGTGGTAAGATTAGGCGAAGACCACTACATAGAATTTCGCAGCCACAAGTACGCAATTGATACAAGTTTAAAAAGTGTTATGAGACTTCAAAAATTTATGGAAGAAAACCAAGAAGCTACAACACTTCAAGACTTTACGGGCAAAGGTGAGCAATTCTTAAGAATATTTTTCAAATACAAAGACCAAGCGGACGACTTTATTAAATTAGTACAGCATACATTACTAAACCCAAAACAACAGGACGCCGTAGTATATCAAGTCTTTACATTTTGAAGCGAGCACACATTACCACAACAAGAAACCGAGCAAACTAACGAAAAAAAGTAATTAATAAGGTTATAGATTTTGAAGCTGATTTTGATTATATTATTGCTAATTTAAAACAGTTTTACAATTTAACACCTAGCGAGATTATTAATTTACCGTTTAAAATATTTTTATGTTATCTAAATTCTTTACCAGCTGAAGCAAGCCTTATGAAAATAATACAGTTAAGAAATACAAGCGACTTCGAGTTAGATAATAATTTATTAAATTTAAAGAAGCGCTTCGAGCTTGAAAACAAAGAAGCAAATATGGACGTTTTAGAAATTTTTGCTAATTCTTTAATTAAGGGGGAATAATGATAGGAAAAGTCACACTAGGGGTTGGACTTGATAATAAGAGCATAGACAAGACACTAAAGCAAATGAGCAAAAAATTTAAGCGAGCAGTTGGAGACTTGAAAACAATGTTTATCGCCCAAAAATTAGGGTCTTATCTTTTTGCTGGTGCTGATAAAAGCATCCAAGAGTATATGGCTAAAGCTCGCCAAATTGCTACCTTACAAGAAGCGGGAATTGGTAAAGAAATGAGCGAGAAGCTTTTTGAATTAAGCGACAATTTTGAAAAATTAGGTTATAGTGCCGAAGTAGCAAATGATGCTTTTTCACAATTTATAATGACCGGGAAAGCTACAACACTTCAAGGGATCGGAATCTATTTAGATAAAAATACAAAAAGCACACTAGCAGCCGCTAGCGCACAACAAAGACTTAATTACTTACTTAAAGACGGTAACCGCTTATATGGAGAGCAAGCAAAAGCAATGCCGAAAAATATTGCTAATATGATTAAATTAAAGAAAAGCGGGGAAGACTTACAAAAAGCACTAGGTCAAGTGTTCCTATCAACTATTGAAGGGGTTATAAACGCACTCGGGGGAATTAAGCCCGCTATGATATCGGCAATATGAGCCTTTACCGCTTATAAAACTGCAATGATACTAGGGAATGTCGGGATTGGTATATCTAAAGCGATCGCCCAAGCGGGAGTATGAAGCACCCCAGCCGCACTCGCAATGGGTGGAGCCGCACTAGCGGGAATAGGTATGATGATAGGAGCTGCCGCACTGGCTACAGCCGCAATTAGTAATAGCAACATAGATGCACCAATTGACGGTGGAAGTGCTAATGTACCTGAACCAGCTGTAAATATTAAAATAGTGCAAGACCGCTATGGAAGTATGCAAGAAGTACAAAAAGCAAGCGGAAGCCCAAGAAAAGCCCAAACAAGTTATGGGAGCTCTAATTAATGAATATTAAGGCTTTTGATAGTAATTTAACCTTAACAATAAATGGGGACAGTAATTGAGTTTTTAATGATAATATACATTTTAATTATCACGCTTACAACTTTAGCAAAATAAATATCAACAATGTAATGCACCGCAGCCAATTAAACGGTAAGCACTTTACATATGGAGAAATACTTAACAAGCTACCAGCGCACAGTATAGCAACCTTAAGCAGTAATGGACTAATATTTTTCACTGGCGTTATAACTAGTATAGGGCGCTTATCACTTAACCCCGACAAGGTGAAAGACTTTAGCATAGAAATAAGCGACATCCGGGACTGATTAAGCAAGAAAACCCCAGCGGACATCCAGTTTATCAATACCCCACCAAAAAAAGCTTTAATTGATTTTATAGAAGCACTAGATGAACCAAAAATTAAAATAGGTAAGGTAAGCTTTTCAAATAATGAAAATATTAATGCTTACGACACCGTGAATAAAAACGCTTACAGTATTCTAAAGGAAATAATAGCGCTACAAACAAAAAGCTTTTTATACTTTACAAGCGACAAACACGGTAATATTTTAATTAATTATAAAAGCCAGCAAGAGTTCGAAGCACAAGAGCCGATCACCTTAAATAAACAAGCTTGGAAAAATTTAAAAATTACTGATATCACACTAGATTCTAATATTGATAACTATATAAATAAATTAAGGTTCGAGAGTGAAAACATAATAAATTCCAAACCAACAAGAGAGAGCCACGAGCTAGGGGAAGAGCTTAACACGCTGGTGCTTAAAAATAATGTAGCTTTTTGAGACGAGACCCCGGAATATAATTATTTTATTGATATGGACGAAACGGTACGGCAAAAGCATAACTTAACTATAACGACTAAAGAAAAAGCAAACGAAGGATACGAATATCACTTTTATTTTTCACCAGGCGAAAATGAGCTAACAAGAAACCCAAAATTTAACCCAAAAAATAAAATTATACATATTAGCTATTTTGCTAAACGGAGAAGTGCGATCACGGTGGAGAATAGAAAAGAGATAACAAGAATACAAAACCTTACCAACTTTAGGGGAGATGTTTATGCTTATGATAAATATAATGACTTTTCTAATATGGAGGACTTATACCGGTTCGCTACCCACGAGTTAGAGCTTAAAAGTAAGATAACCAGTAATTTAACCATAAGCTGCGAAGTACCGTTTTTAAATATCGGGGACAGTGTTAAATTAATTGACGACCAAAATAATGAAAATTTTTATATATGTAATTCATACAGCGGAAGTTTTCAAGGAAGTACAAACACGTTAAAAGTAAAATACAACCTTACAAACTCGCTGGCCGCTGATACCATTTTAAACTTTTATGACAGTCAAAGCTTTAGGGATAAGCCGTTATATGCTAATACACAGCTACAAAGTAAATACCAAGACAGCGTATGCGAAGCAAATTATGAAATTATTAAAGGACTAATTCTTAAAAGTGGCGGGAATTATCATAAATATAAATACACTACAAAAGCGTTTTTACCTTATAGAATAGGAATGAAACCGCAGCTTAATATTGACTTTTTTGTAAAAGCAAAACAAGAGCATAACCTTAAGGAAATTATAAAACTTACTAAACATATAAAAAAATAAGGCTATACAGCCTCACCTCCATTTCTTATTTCATCCGCTTCTTTTATTTTTTGAATATATAATTGGTCCGCTTCTTTTTTGAGTTGTTTATTCTTTAAATATAAAGCATTATAAAGAAAAATATACCCTATTAAAAGTAAGAAATTAAAAACACTGAACCAAGTAAGACTTCAAATACCTAAAGAGAATAAGATAGGATAATAACCCGCAAAGTAATCCCAAATTCCTAAAGTTTTTCCCACTGGTGGAATACAAGCAAAAAGGAATCAAATTAAAAAGCAAATGGCTACCGTTGAAATATAAGAGATATAGCAAAATTTAGACCAGTTTAAGCGTTTATTAATGCGACGGCGTATGCGTTGAGCCTCGGCAATTTTGCTAACTACTAATTTATTATTATTTTCCATAAAAAAATTATAACAAGAAAGAGGCAACAATGGATGAATTTTTTACCCCAGACTATAAACAATTCCGCAGTGAAAAAGATACCGGGAAAGAATGAATCAAAAGGCTATTCCAGCACACTATAAGTCCGGAGCGTAGCATACAAACAAAAGGAAACCAAACGCTACCGAACCTAGACTTAAAAGTAATAAGCAAACCATACAACGTTTTAAATTTTACACACGCAAATATAGAGACCGGCTTTATTGATTTTGTGAATGCTTATTTAACTGATTATGCAAATTTTTACAAGCAAGAGCAATACAAGAAAAGCGACAAATTTAAAGAATTAAGCAAAACGTTTTTAAAAATATTTTTAACTAATGGTGCATCACTACTTGAAGCAGTACAACAAGACAACCTCGAGAAGTTAAAAAATATACCTGAAATATTAGAACTATATAATGAATATAAAAAGATTGAAAATTTAAAGCTAAATAAATACATACCAAGCAAAGACATCTTAATTCAATGGAGAACATTACCAACCCAAAGAAAAACATACAACGAAATTAAGGTAGTATATAAAAATTTTAAAGGTGGCGGAAATGATAAACCACTAGTGCGGGAAGTATTGCTTTATAATGATACTGAAAACAGTAAGGACTTACTACCTGAACCGCTTAAGGTAAAAATAAACCACCTTAATTATTTAATAATGATGGACAAGGATGGAAATTTTTATAAATTTAACGACTTTATAGACAACCCTGAGTTTAGCGTAGTTCGCCCACTTGTTAAATTTAATTTATGAGACTTAGAGTTTTCAAACTTTAAAAGCAATACCAGCGAGAGAGTAAAAAAAGCATATTATGATGCGCAGCGTGAAGTTGATACCATAGAAAAAGAAATAACAACAGCGCAAAAAGAATATGACGAGCTTAACAAAAAAACTTGAGTAGATATAAAAGAAACAGCACCAGGCGGTGGTACAGTTATTATCACTAGAGAAATTTATAAACAAAGATATAACCAAAAGCAACAAGAAAGACAAAGAAAATACCAAGAAGCACTGCAAAGGCTAAAACAAGCGGAAGCAAACCTACCACAAGCGGATGACACAAGAGACAAACCGCCAAGACTTGAAGACGTTAAGCATATTGACTTTATAGAGCTTAAGAGTAAGAAAAACGTTTATGATTTTGTTTTTTATACTAAATGAGACACCAGTTGATATGGACGGGTTAAAGTTGATATCATAGAGCAAAAAATAGAATTCTTAAAGGGTAGTTATATCACTTTAACAAATAATAAACATATAAGCCGAAGCGATTATTTAAAATATACTAATGCGGACGGAATAAGCTTAATTTCTTATGTTGATAAAGATAACGACAGCGACGAGCTTATTAGAGTATTTTACACAGCAGGAGAAGACAGCGAGCTACAGTATTATTTTATAGCTGAAGCAAAAGCAACGGATAACACCCACACTATAGCACAATATCAAGGTGGAGCAAAGCACAGCGGACCAGGGCAATACTGAAGCACAACAAACCAAAACGATATAGAACGCTATGAAAAATGAGAGAAAAAATGAGCGGGAAATTATGGTCTCGAAGCTATGGATGCTCGCCCCGTTGCTGATTATATGACAGGAAGCACAAACAAAAAGGATCGAGCTATTTACCCTTATAGAATTGACGCTATTAAGGATTTCACAAGTTATGAAAAATGAAAGCCGTTTTTTGAGTATATGTTATTAGCACCAAACGGGGACAAGGCTAAATTATATAAACCGCTTAAAATATGATTCAAGCTTGAAATTCTAAAGCCTAAATTTAGCGGACAAGATTTTACAATAAGCAATGAGCTAAATATTAAAATAAACCAAAACGATATTATAGATCGCTACAGTGGCGGTGCATATGTTGAAAAGATAATGGATATAAATTTAAACCCTAGCGACTTATATAAAATATTTTTACGAAATACAAATAATATAGCTTTAGCATCTACAATGCAGTATGTTTTTAGTGCTGATAATGTAAGCAATTTAGAGCCAGTATTAAGACAAAAATTAATTAATGGAGATATAAAATTTAACATTCATGTAAGCACAGTAAAAATGGATGACCATAATATGCTACTTATAGACTTTATGGGACAAAGAATATGCGAGTTAAATGTACCATTTTCACAAGTTGAAAACTGAAGCAATAAAGATACTTATTTCCATTTAAGTTTAAGCTCGATAGATATACCCGAATGAGAAATTTTAATAAATAAATATAACCTAATAGCTCACAATCCGTTTTGTGTGCTGATACAAGACGACGAAAACAAACACGCTGACCTAGAGTTTAAGGTAGAGCAAGCTTATAAACAGTCTACATTTTATGAGACTATTAAAACGCTACAGCCCTTCGAGTTTGACGACTATGTTTTATGACCGGTAAGAAATAAAAACCCTTATAGAGAATTAGACTGGAGAATTCTAAAAATACCAACGGATAAAGACTACCAAATTACACAAGGGCTACCAGCTACCGAAACAATAGAAAACACAACCAACTTCGTAAGGCCTGATGATTGAATGGGAGTACAGCAAGTTATCCACCTTAAGCAGTTAGATAAGCAAGGGGTTCTAGTATTATTACCACCGCAAAACGGTAAGCAAAAATATTACTTTTTAGTAAAAAATGGTGGTATTAATTCTTTTTATAGATATGTACCAATTTACGGTGAAATGAATGGAGAAATAAGCAGCGCTTCCATAGCTTTTTGAGAGGAAAATGTAGTCCATATAATTAAGCAAGACGGTACAATGGAGAATGTACTTTTTGACGGTAAGCTTATAAGCTATATGAATACACCGTTTTTATATGATATTAAGAGTTCTAAAAATTATAACTTTTTAGGCGACGATCTAACTATAGCAACGTATGAAAGTAAGGACAAGCTTATAAATTTAAATATTGACGATATTAAGCAACTTGATAACAAAATAGTCGCTTACAGCTTTATAAATGAAAATACACTAAATTACACAAATAATACCGCCGTGGATTCTACTTGATACCTAAAAAGCAACAATAACCAAAATATAGCAACTTTTAAAAATAAAGTAGTTAAAACCAAAAACGAAAATATTTATTTTACCGCAACCATTAATTTTGAAGTGGCTTATGTTGATAAAAACACCAACAAAAGAAAGGTAGACAAAGAAGAATCCGAAAAGCTCGCAAGTATATTTATCAACCCGGAAAATATTAATAATTTAAAATACACGCACTGAAGTTGTGATATCTATGACAAAAATACAAACGAATTAATATCCGCTGGGGAAACTTGAGAAATTTTAAAAGAACACACCCTTATAAAAAATAATACATTATGGATTCCAGTTGTGATTTATATACATACCACCGACAGCGATAAAATTACATTACTATTAAAAAACTTTAAAATTGGCGACGGTACTAATATGCGTAAATTATCACAGTGAGACGACGAGATCGAGCTTTTAAGTAATAGCACAATTATTATGCGGGATATAGTATTTAAATTAGATATGGGGGAATAAATGAAAAAAATAACTTATAAAAATAAGGTTGATGTAGAAAAAACCACTTGAGCGGACGAAACACAAATAATTCGTGCGCAAGATATGAATGAGCTAAAAACAGCTATAAACACCAACGCTGATGAGCTTACAACACTATTAAACCAAAAGAATGCTCTACAAAGTGAAATAGCCAGCCTAAAGAGCCAAATAAGCACGTTAAACAGCGAGTTATCCACTTTAAAGGGAAAAATACCAACCAGCACTTCAAGTAGCTTAAAAAAGCCTGTAAGCATTAAAAAGACAGGGAAAGCCCCTTCTTATAATAATGAAGTAAATATTTATTATTTAACACCAAGCCCAAACGATCTTGTTATAGGTATTAATATCACAGTTAAATTTAAAACCGGAGATTATAAGACCGTGAATTTTGTACCAAATGAAAACGACGAGCGTTACCGTTTTAGTGTGGTAAGTAATAAAGATAATTACCCTTGAATCTGATATTTTGAAGCACGACCAAATAACAACAGCATAAGCAACAACGGATGAAGAGACTTATATGTTAAATTTTTAGGGGGACACAGTGTTTATAATGCGGGATGAGATACAAGTAATTCAACTATTAGCGAGATTATAGTTACAACTATGTTTATACCAGCTTAAGGAGTTAAAAAATGGTACTATTATTAGCATTTATAATTATGTATTTTATACCAGCGACCGACACCCAAATTATGGATAAAATACCGGGGATAACAAGTCCCCAGCAACTAGAACAAATTAAAGCGTTAAGCGATCTCACACAATGAAGCATACTAGGGAGAGCGGCACGAGCTAGCTTTATACTGGCGATGTGTATTGAAGGACTAATTGAAGCGAGTGCTTTTCTTGTTAAAGGGCTTCCCGTTGTGTGGCGTTGAATTTTTGCCCGTGGTGAGAGAAGTATTAAAACCGTGGAGCAACTTAAAATGATACGCGATAAAATAGAGATGGGAGCTAGATTAACAAGGAGAGAGCAAAGACTTTATGACAAATGAATAATTACCAAGAAAGGAGGTAGCTATGAAAAATTAAATAAATTTATATCATTAGGAGCAATTACAGCGGTTGCAACAGTTGTACCAGTGGCTGCTACAGTTAGCTGCAGTAAAAAACATAAAAACCCTATTACAACTATCATTGATAAATTAAAAGGAAAACACAAAACACCAGCACAAGAACAACCAGCAACAACACCAGCTCCAGCAGTAAGTGAGGCAAAATAATATGCTGAAATGATTACAAACCTTAACCAAAACAACACAGCGAATTATTTATATAGGTGCGATTCTTGTTAGCTTATTAAGTTTTTGCCTTATTATTGCTTCCATAGCGCACGACGGTTATAATGAATTCGCAAAGGCTTTTTATATTTACAATAAGCAAGCAATTAATGACCCAAGGTGAGACGAGTTTTTAGAGTATTCTAAAAGTGCTAAATTAGACCCATCAATTGTTAGCAAAATAAAAGAAATTTATGGTGGAGTTTTCTACACTGAAACCGAAGAACAAAACGCACTAGGGTTCGGATTCTTTATTGCTACAATGACACTGCTTTTTGCTTTATGTTTAACCATAACGAGTTCATTAAGCTATGTAAGCATTGGACTTATTAAATATAACATTCATACAGCATACCGTGAAAATATGATACCGGAACACGAGTTCACTACTTTATGCAACATACTTGAAAGCATAGAAGCAAAAAAACACAACAAGAAAAAGGAAGAAATACAAATGCTGGACCAAGCTATATTAGAAGCGGAGGCAGGAGATGAAAATAACCCATTAGAATTTTTTAACTTAAATAAAAAACCGCTTACAGCTCGCAGTAAGAAAATTATGGTGATTCTTATTGTGTTTTGTATTATCTTGCTTTTTACCTTGCTTATGCTTATAATACCGTTCAAAGACGGAAGCACGCTAGAGATATTTATAAACGAGTTTAAAACGGAAAAATGAAATTCCGCAAATATTGCTAAATTTATAAGCGGGGTGAGTGTATGAATCTTTATAGCTTGAAATTTAACGCTTAAGATATCGCAAACCTTATTACACCGTAAATATAAAAAAATGATAACGCAAAGCCTTATAGAACACGGAGACCTAACATTAACCAAAGAAGAGATTAAGGAGAAAAAGAGCGAAATGTTAAAACAACTAACAAAAAACGAAGCTAAAATTGATAAGTTTATTAATTTATTAGTTGACGCACTAGCAAAAACAGCGCAAAGAGTGGATGCGAATACACTTTTCCAAATTAGGGAAATTTTACAAAGCTTAAGCTTAAAAGATAAAGACAAGAAAAAAGAAGTGACTAATTTATTAAAGAGTATTGGAGTTGATACTGATACAAAAGAAGTAAAAAATATTATTAATACTATTTAAGCACTTAAGGTGCTTTTTCTTTTAACTTTTATATTTTAGCAAGTACAATAATACTCCGCTAATTTTATTTTTTAAATTTTTTTAACAAATTTATTTTTTTTCCACGATATAATAGAATCGGGAGCAGTTATGGAAAAAGAAATTATCAAATATTTAAAATTTTGTAAATCTAAAAATCTAAATAACAAAACTATAAGGCTATATAAAGCAATTCTATACACTTATTTAAATAGTAAAAGCCTTGAAAATATGCTTAATATAATCAAAAGTAAAAAGCCAGGTACACAGTATATTTATAAGGCTGTATTAATAAACTTCTTAGAGTTCATACACGATAAAGAAAAAGCAAATAGAGCGAAATTATTTAAAAATGAAACCCAAGGTACTATTTACCGTAAAGTCTTAAGCAAAGAATACATTGAGTACCGTTTAAAAGAAAATACAACCGACGACGAAAAAACTAAATTTATAAAAAATTTATTCCTATTTATCTTTCAAACCGGTATAAGGGCTGATGAAATTAACCACATTGTAGAAAATAACGGCCACATTATAATAAAAGGTAAAGGTTCAAAATTTAGGGAAATTATTTACAAAAAAGAAACGTGAGCAAAAATTAAACCACTTTTATTTAAATATAAATGGATGCTGAGCTATCCTAATTTATTAAGATATATCAAAATTATTTTTAATGATAAAGAAGTCGGGGTTCATACTTTAAGAAGGTCGTTTGCGACCCATATGCTTATAGCTGGAGCTAACCCAAAAACAGTCCAAATGCAAATGGGACACACTGATATAAATACCACATATAAATATTTAAATTTAAGCTATAAAAAGAATGCTGAAGAATATAATAAATATATGTAATTACGATCAATTAAATATTACTATATAGTAATATAATAAACAAATAAAAACACCAGCTTATAGCTGGTTGACTACAAATTTAAGTTGTTGCAGTCCATTTTCTTCCACCTTTATCACTTTTAAATTAAGATGCTTATAAAGTTGTAGCACTTCGTCCTTAAAGTTGTTAAGGGTGGTTTTTTTGTTTCCTGCTTCTTCGCAGTAGTTTTTATAATCAGCATAAAGATCGCTAATGTTTTTATTAATTACAGCTTCTCCGCTTTCAAATTCACCCAGCTTAAATAATTGCGAGTGTTTAAAGAATAAAATAATATTATTATTGCTATCACTGTAATTTTTAAGTGTGTTTTGCGACTTCTCACAAAATGTAAAGCCTTGCTGTTGTCTTAAACGTTTAAGGCCGTCAAGTGCTAAAGAAAATAAAGCACTCATATTCTCACTGGTTAGCAATTTATCTAAAATATTTATATCTCTTTTACTTCCTTTGAAATCGTTGCTAAAGTTAGCAATTATAAAACGCCTAAAGAACCCATCGCTTTTCTCGCTTGTGCTTGGTAGTTTGTTAGCTGCGAATATGTTTTTTGCTCGGTTTCTAAAAGAAAAGATGTCCTTACCTTTGAATTCGGTACTCATCATATCTCCGGTGACTGCTTTTTTAAACTCCGCTGGCTCTTGGATGTGGTTTGTAGAAATATCTCCTCCGATATTAACCATTTTGTCCAGTAGTTGTGATGTCTTAAATCTTCTCTCGTAGTCTTCAAGGCTTAAATTACTTATATTTTCATCATTAAAGAAAAATTGTAAAACTTCCAAAAATGTACTCTTTCCATTACTTGCGGTAGGTCCATAAATTAAAAGGCTTTTTTGAAATTTTAAATCATAAGTTAAGCAATAGCCCACGAACTCGTAAAGCACCATAGCTAGTTGCTCGTCCCCATTACATACATCTAAAATAAAATTATTTATAAATTCAGTGTTTTTCCTATTGTTACTGTATCATACATTAATTTTATTTATTACAAAATAAACGGGGGAGAATGGTTTTGTTTCATATCTCAAGGTGTCAAATAAACAATCTTGCAGCGCTATTATATTTTTCTCCGGTTCTCTATCAGGAACAAGCGGATTAATTCTAAAGTTATTTATAATTTCATTTAGTTTCGGAATTCTTAAGTTAGGTAATAATTGATATATTAACCCCATAAGCCGGCTCTCATCTCTTACATAAATGTTTTTACGAGTATCATAAAAATAAACTTGGCTCGCATAGCGGGTAATATGGAACTCTTTAATACAAAAGGCTATAAACATATCAATTAAAAAGCGTCCCTTGCTGTCATATCATTCTTGTTGCTTAAGGTTAAAAAACTCGTCAAAATTGCTAAAGCAACCAGCTACTTCATTAAGTGGAAGCGGTGTAGCAAAAAAGTATTTATTAATTAAGTATAAAACGCTTTTTATTAGTTCCTTATTAAAGCCTTCACGCACTAAAAACGGTATGCGGTTGAAAAGGTTATCTCTCCTTGAGCCTTCTTGTAAATTGACCGGCGTTTTTAAATTAGTGTATTTATTTTCTTTGCTTAATGGTGTAAGTTCTTTAGGTAGTGTGTCAATATTTTCCCCATAGAATGAAATTCATTTCCTAAACTGTCCGTTTTTCTTAATAACTACATAAGCGTTATTGCTGGTCTTAATATCACAACGGATTCCGAGCGGTAGCATTGCGTCCACTTCATTTTTAAACTCTTTAGGGGCTTTAAATCAAAAATGGTGTCCCCGGTCCGTTTCCATAATATTAACAATTCAGCGTTCTTGCTTAATTAGTTGTATTAATCTCTCGCTAGCTTGTGGATCGTCTTTGTTGTCTATATCTATAACAATATAATTATTTTCCAGTATGATTCCCAAATTATTTTCGCTTTTACAGTTGCTAAAAATTTTCCAGTTGCTTTTATCTTTTATGCTTTTAAGTGGTGCTTTATTTTCTCCTAACACTAAAAAATTACTTTTTGCATAAAATTTTAAAACTTCGTCCACTGCTTGTTCCATTCTCTTTCTCCTTGCTTTCTTTTATGCTTTTTTAATATAACATTCACGGCATACTTCGTTATCTAAAATATACCGCACTACTGTTTCATTCATTAAACTATTACCACACAAAAAGCACTCAAAACTTTCTCCGGGGTACATTCTTGTAATATTCTCTTTTTTATTTTCTCCATATTTATACAAGTTTATACGGTTCGTTGCGATCTCTTCATAATAGTTATAATCTAGTTTAATATCTTGCGGGGTTAGTTTTCTTATATCACTGGTGATAATTGTATTTCTCTCGCTGCTTTGTGGTACTTTGTCTTTCTTTCATTCTCCATTAACCTTATAAGCCTTAAACACTGGCTCTCCGTCTAATGTGTAAAATATTCGTCACACCTTGCGGGGTTTTAGCAACTTATCCCCATAAAAGCTGTCCGTGTAATTACCATTCAAGGAATAAACAAATTGAAAACGGACCAGCTCCTTTTCTTGCTTCAGTGTCTCCATCACTGGTATATTTTTAACAAAATAATTAACAACGCACTTATCTATTATAGTTAAGTTATTATTTACCGCCCCTCTCACTGTGTGGTAAGTATCATTATCAAATTGCGCAGCATAGTATTTAACTTGCGCCCCCTTGGTTTTTAGTGAGTCGTCTTGTTTTATTAAAATGTAATTATTAACGTCTTTTTGTATGATTCTCTTATTTCATTCTCATTCTAAACTCATAAGGGTATTTTTTTCTCACAAGTCGCATAATTGCTTAATTTTTGTCTCATTCTCTTTGCTTGTTTTAAAGTAAATACCGTCAGTATTAACCTGTAAGAATTCACAATAAGGCGACAACATTACACTTAATAAGAAAATAATAAGCTGTCCGGTTATACAAATCGCTTGGCGTTGTCTCGGGTCTCATAGATCGTTGTTTATGTCATCCATAGCACCAAAAGGGCGAACAATCAAGTCTTTAAGGTATGCGGCTTTTATTTTGTCAACGTGTTTAATTTTAACCCGTTGGTTGAAAAGCTCCTGCATTTTTTTACTCATATCACGAGTGGCCCTAGACCCAAAATTATATTTAGCAATAAGTGCCCCGTAGTTGCTTGTAATATCAATAGTTATAATATTTTCGTCTTTAGTGCTTATATAATTCTCAACCGCACCGTGTAGTCCGCCACTAGCAAATTTTAGGTCCATATTTTGAAATTTAATACCGAACTCAATCTGCTTTTCTTCATAGCTGGCGGAATACTTTGTTTTATACTCCACGGACTCGAACTTTTCAATTATTCAAAAATATTGCGGAGCATACATTTTATAAAGTTGCTTAATGTTTTGCGGAGCTTCATATTTATATGTTTTGTATCTTGGTAATAAACTTTTATCCGCTTCAAAAATCTTGGCTGTGATTCTTGTGTTTGTTCTTGCTAAAAATTGTGTGGGTAATTTATAGTCGCTTATAAGGTTCATTTTTATAATAAGCTGGTCGATAAATTTAACAAGTAGCAAGGCGGTAATTTTAACGTCATAAGCATTATATTTTAATATGCTGTCTTTTTGTTGTTGTGTTAGTTCCTTATCATAATCAAAAGGGACATCGCTTTCTTCAATGCTAACTCCTAGGAATGCTTCGTACTTCTTTAAACTCATACGGGTTGGGCTTATTAGGTCGCTTACGTCAAAAGTTGCTACGGGTAATTTACTAGGTCGCATTCCCTTATATTCTCAAGGGGCTTTTTTCTCTTTTACTATTCATTGGCTTAAGTTGTAAGGATTCAGTCCTTGAAGCAACGCTTTTAAAATATAGTCATCATACCTTACATTATTAAAGCCACCAAGTATCCCTTTAATTTTGTATTTCATTACTTGTTGTAATGCTTTGTAATCATTATCAATTACAACGAGTTCAGCGGTTTTGATATTTAAAAATGTAATGCACCAATACTGTTTAAAAACTTCGATGTCATACACTCATACATCACACGGTATCCCTTTAACTTTATTTAGCTGCTCCTTCATTAAAATATTGCTCCTTTACTTCTTTAAATAGTGCTTCGAGTACATTAATAACAATACTATTCCCGCTTAACTTCATAAGGTCGTTCTCACTTAATAACTCACTATTAATTAGTTGCTGTGCTTTGTCTTTATCTAGTCCCATAAGTAAAAAGCGATCCATAGCATTTAAGTAAAAGCATTTTTTTAACTCATTAGAATAAAAAGTGGGGTAAGAATTGTTTAATGTTAAAGTTTGTAAAACTTTAGAAAATTCTAAAATATTAACCCGATTCTCACATTGAAATTTATATAACTTCATAGCATAATAAACATATAAATTATCTTTATTAAAAACTACCTTAAGGCTATTTTTATTCTCGTTTATATGTTTTGTTGCTGGTTGTTTTTCTTTTCTTGGTTGTGATAAGTCTATAAAGTGCTCCAGCGTTGTTTTAAGGCTGTTTTTAGCTAGTTTGCTAAAGTCAAAAGGGTTTTTATTTAGTTCCTTTAAAACACTCACCATAAAGCACCGTTTGCGGTTTTGTGGTACATTAAAATCACTAGCATTTAAAATTTCATAGCTAGAAGCATAACCTAGCTCGTCTAGTATGCTAATAATCTTTTTAAAATTATTTATATGTGTCTTATTTAATATAGCGTCTACATTCTCCATAATTAGAACTTTAGGTTTGTTTTTTGTGTTTTGTATAATTCTTATAACTTCTCACACAAGGCCGCTGCGTGTTTGCTTATCTTCGAACCCTTTGTGTTTTCCTTGTGTTGATATATCTTGGCACGGGAACGAGTATGTAAATATATCTACCCCGTCTTGTATATATTGCTCTTTAGTGATATCAGTACCATAATTAGAAACTCAATACTTTAAATATGGATAAATTTCTTTAAATCTCTTTTTATTAATGTTTCTAATATTAATTGGTTTTTTGCTATCACTTGAAAAAGTATAATTTTCTAATTCTTTATAAGCTTCTTCATAGTTTGTAAAACTGTAAGCACTTACATCCGCTTTCTCAAGTATTAAATTGCTAATAATTGCGGGGATATATCATTCCACCTTATTAATATGCTGTACTTTGATTCCTAAATTGCTTAAAGCGATCGCTTGCGAACTATAGCCAGCAAAAGCCTCATACAATTTAATTTTCATTAATAAACTTTTAAAAAGCCATCCACTCTCTCAAGGTTAAAATCTTCATAATAGTACCGGAAAAAATCAATCCAAAATTCTTTTAATTTAGTTCTTAAATAACCTCCGGACGCTTTTTGTATAAAATCACTTTTAAAAGTAAAGTCATTACAAAATACAAAAGTCTCTCCACTATTAATTCAGGCATCGTTCTCTCACTTGTCATCTCTCTTTCTACTTACAAGGAAAAAACTAAATTTATTTTTATCTACATTCTTAAAACTTAATTGGATAACTTGTACATCCTTATTAACTTTAAAAATTTTTATATGGTAATAAGTTTTTTTATATTCTTGCTGTGCTAGTTGCTCCAGTGCCCAAAAACAAAATTGTTTTTTTAATACGGCATTGCGTGAAGAATTTTCTAAATTCATATTATCGTTTTTATTTAATTCTAAATAATTAATTAATGCGTCCTTGGCTAGCATTCTTTTTCTCCTTTTTACTTTTTAAAACGTCGCTTTGGTATAAGTTTCATCTAATAACAACTTCGTCAAAACTTAACAGCCATACGGTTTTATTATCTCCGTTCATTAGTGGAAAACAAATCAGCTCCCCAGTATTCTTTTCAAATCTTACAAATATACGAACCCAGCTGTTCTTGTTTGCTTCTAATTGTCTTTTTATATCAGTTGGAAAAGATAAGCCTCATTTTAAAAGCTTTTTAACTTTTACAAATCTATTAAGATAACACCAGTCTTTAAATTTCATTATTTCCTTTTTAATTAATCAACGGGCAAAAATGCTTTTACCATCAATCTTACAAATATCTTTAGGAACTTGTCCCAGAATTTCGTACGGACTTGTAGTAGGGTCATAAGTAATACCAAAAGTAACTGGGACTGCTATTTCTCCGTCATAGTCTTTAGGTACATACTCTAGGTCCGCAATTTTTGCTATGTTTATAATATTAGTGTTATCTAATTTTCTAAATTCTTGTGGTTTCTTTTCTTTGATAAAGTTTCTTAATTTATAATCAATTTTAAGGTTGGTAAATCAATAACAAGCTACACGGATAATAGCTTTCTCGTTGTCATTATTATTATTATTATTATTATTATTATATTCAGCATACTTTAAAAAGTGGCTTGGCTTTGTGTAACCCGTTTTATAAATTAGGTTTTTACAATCTTCAAAAATATTAGTATAGTTCACGGATAAAATATTACCGATAACAATAAAAGCCCTATTATATTCTTTAAGGTAATCATACATTTTAAGCCATAAAGAAAACGGTGGGTTAGTTATAACAATATCACACCCAGCTAATATTTCTCTACATTCATTAGAAAACATATCACCGTCAAAATTTAAGGCTGTTTTTTTTATAGTCTCAAATATTATTATCTTCTCCACCACTATATTCATACTTATATGCTGGTGCTCCGTTCATATTTTTAAATGTTGCTATTAATTTTTTAATTCCAAAACGCTTAAAATTTTTATGTAAATATACTCAAAATTGGCTTGCTGTATTTTCGTTAACTTTTCCAAAAAGCTCCCTCTCTATCTCGTCGCACGGTAGCCATACAATTTTGTCCCTTAAAAAATTAGGGTCTTTTTTGTATCAAATTTCTAGCTCGTCGCTTACTACACTTAGCGGTGTATAAAACTCGTCAAATTTTCGTCTTTGCGCTCCTACTAGGTTTTTTTGAATTCCACCTTCTCCATACACATTAAACGCTTTGCTGTCTTGTCATTGTGCTTCGTCATTAACTTCTATATGGTTCCGGCTTTGATCGCTTTTTGCTTTTTGTAAGTCGTTAAAAATATCAAGTTCTTTCTCTTGTTGTGTGGTGTTATTATTATTAATATTAAATAAGTCGTCCACACTAAATCCAATCTCTTCTTTTCTTTCTTGCTTCATTACTTCCTTAAGGTGTTTGCTTTCTAGCTCCTTTTCACTTTTAAATTTTTTTAATTCTTTAAGGGTGATATTTTGATAAGTTTTGTCCCCTTTAATTACGTTGTCAACTCTTACAAGGACTCCGGTTTTTTCGTCTTTTAGGTCGTAAAGTGTATTAACTAATTCACGCTCGTTGGTGTAGCTTTTCCCGCATTCTTGTAAAAACTCGTCAAACTCTCTATGGTCTTTTTCAACTTTTCAGGCAAGTTTGTAAGCGTCATCAATGTAATATGTTTTTCTTACTTTTCTCCCTTTAAATTCTTCAGGTGTTAAAATTTCACAATGTACTTCGACAACTTTAAAACGTTCTCCCGGTTTTTCTACTGTCTTAATTTCTCCATCAATAATATAACCTTGATAATAACCGTCCGCTAATTTTTCGGGTTGTCAATTATTAATCTCTTCCACTCTCTTGTTTCAATCAGCTGCAAAATTAATCGCCATCTATTCTCCTTCTAATTCTTTAGTGACTTTATTTACTTGTATTGCGTCACCATAACTAATTAAATTTTTTATTAATGTTGTGCCCTTTAGGTTTTTCTCATATGCTGTAATTTCTTCAGGGCTTTTATATATGTTTGTAATTCTAGCTTTGCTAAATGCGTCCTGTGGCTGTGCTATATCTAAAATATATACTTGGCCGCTGTCGGCATCTTGCGCTATTATTTGTCTATATACTAGTCTCAAGTCTCCTCCAATGTGTTTTCGAACATTTTAAGGGTGTAGTCCCTTGCTTTGTTAAGTTGTTTATAAATCTCTTTTTCTATCGTGCTTTTACTTACTAGAAAAATATAAGAGCACTCTTTTTCTTGTCCTATTCGGTGTATTCTCTTAATGCTTTGTTTAAATAGCTCGCCGCTTAAAGTTGGTGAAAAATAAACTTGTAAATTGCTTATATTTTGTAACCCGTCAATCCCCCGCGCTCCAGCTTGGAACTGTATCAGTATAATACTACGACCACTATAAGCTAGTGCTTGGTCTAAATTATTACACTCACCGTTTATTTCAAAATAAGCAATTTCTAAAGCCTTAAGCATTTCTTTAATAAAGTGTAATTCCGCCTTATAGTTGTAGAATACTGTAATATTTTGCTGTGTGCTTATTATGATATTTTTAAGCACGTCAATTTTGCTGGTATTTAGCAAGTGAAAATTTCCGTCGTTGTCTTTTATAACTCCGCTAGCAAGTTGCCGGCAATAGTGTAAAAGGTTGATCGTGTTGTCCGCAATCATTTCATAGCCATCTTTAATTAAAACCCGCTGTTTTCTTATAGTGCTGTATTCTTCGCAAGTTTCTACTTCCATATAGTTTTCTACTTGCTCCGGCAATTTCATTACTTGCTTGGTACTTATAAAATAACTTTTTGCGTTTAATAATTCCATTAAATAATCGATATTTTTATAGCTGTTTATAATTCTAAAAACGTTAGTCTGCCCTCGTTTAGGTAGCACAGTAGCATAATTGCAAAAGCTGTCTAAAAAGTCAATATATTTAATATGTGGCTCAAGTGCTTTAAGTAAGTGAAGCTGTACAAATAGATTCTCGTAACCATTGCTAATGGGATCGCCACTTAACAATAAAACACGGTTAAAATTTTCGTTATTTTTTAGCATAATCTTACTTATTTTGCTTTTAGGGTTTTTTAATGCTTGGCTCTCGTCTATTATCATATTATGCTGTAGGCTTAAATTAATTTTTTCATTAGTCACTAAATTTCTAAAAGTTGGATAACTTACCACAATAATATAACCATTTTTTGTATCTACTTTTTCAAAATCAGCACTATTTTTTACCATATAAAAATTTTTAAAATTAAATTGTTGCGCCTCAGCATTTCAGTCTTTTACCTTATTAGCATCTACAATAATAAAGGTGCTTAATTTTTCCCCTAGCTTATCTCTTATAATTTTCAAATAGTACAACGCTGTAAAAGTTTTTCCCAGTCCCATATCTAGTCCCAGCAAGAACCTCTTATTTTGTACCGCCTTGTATATTCCTATTTTTTGAAAATCATAAAGCTCCTTATTTAACCGCATTCTCACTCCTTAAGCTGTTGCTTACTTATTGCTTCAAGTTCTTTAATTTCGTTGTCTTTTATCTTTTCGCATATATCTTTCCAGTTATTACAATCTACGAACAAATAAATAACGTTTTTGCTAAATTGTCGCGCTTTAGCCACTTGTAGCGGTGTTGGTTTGTTTAGTTTAAAGTCTCGCTTAATTTCTAAAGCATAAGCCCAAAACGAGTTAAAAACTCACAAATCAGCAAGCCCTGCGCCTTGTAGTGCATTAGCGAACAATTTAAAATAACTAATATTATTTTGCTTAAGATATTTTTTTATTCTTGTTTCAATTGCTTTTTCCGTGCTTGGATTCATTTATCACTCTTATAATAATGTACTCCAACCGGTGCCACTCTTTCAATTTCAAAAGCGGGGAATTGCGTTTTAATTGCTCCGTCCATTCTTTCAGCGTTTCGGTATTCAGTGCTTGATTGGTGTAGCAGCATAATTTTCCCCATTTCGTGGATGTGCTTTGTTAGTTTCTTCAGTAGCTCGAGTGCTTGCTGGTGGCTAAAGTGTCCAAAATCGCTAAATTGTATGGCTGTCTTATTATTTCGGTATACTTTTCTTTTTTGTGCTATGTGGTGGTTCACTTCCATAAGCATCATATGTGTATTATTAAAAATTTCCATCTCAGTCGTTTTTCTTCAGCTCCCACAATCAGTAAAAAATGCTACTTTTTCCTTGCTATTTTTAAACTTAATAACATAGCCATTATTAGCCAGGCTATTATGATTCACTTCAAAACACGTCACCTCCAGGTCCGAGTTCTCCCATTTATTTTCTCGCTCATTTAAAAATATAAATCTCCTAAAGTGTGCCTTAATTGTGCCGCTTGTGTCCTTAATTTTTAATAGCTCATAGCATTTCCTATTTATAAATATTTTAGCCTCTACATTTTGCTTTAAGAATGCTGTAAGGTACTTAGTATGGTCCTCGTGCTCGTGGCTAATAAATAAGTACTTCATAAGCCTTCACAGTAAATTAATTTTTGGCGTTTTGCTAAACGGGCTTATTCCGATATCTAGTCCAATATAATCTTTTTCGCTTTTAACAAGGTAGGCATTCCCTTTGCTACTACTTCCTAAAGATAATAGGTCCATACTATGCGTCCACCTTTGTTATTAAAAACTGGTTATCTCAAATGCTGCCTCAGTGTTCCAGTGTCTTTTTGTCTATATGCTCGGCGTTATCTAGTAAAATAAAGCACTCCATATTGTTTAAAGTTTGAAAAAGTTGCGATAATTGTATAGCCACCAGTGTTTGTGTGGAACTGTTTAAAGAATTAAACGGCACATTGTCTCAAGTTATATTGCATACGTCTTTGCCTGTATCATTAAACAATTCAACATTAAAGCCAAACCCTATACTTTTAAGCATTGTATTAATAAATTGCGCATATTTACTTGCTGTCTCATCAATATAAAAAGCATCATTATACAACTTTAAAAGCTTAAGGTTATTTTGCTCCCTTAAGGTAATAATCTCCCCCGCAAGTGTGTCTACTAATATATCAAGCACTCCGTGTTTTTTGTTTTCTTGTGCTTTTTGTTGTCTGTTATAAATTGCGGTGTCCACTTTATTAATAAAATAAGCTGGGAAGCCTCTTAACTCCATATTTTGCTGTATCTCTTTAATTTCCTTATTAATTTCTTTTTTAGCGTTTGCGGTGTTTCAATTCTCGCTTCTTAAGCTCAGCAGTGCCGCTGTGGAGTCTTTGTTAAGGCTATCAATAAAACGCCGCAAGTATCTCTTATTAAACGCATTTAAAAATAATCTTTTTTTAGCAACTGGTTCAAGTTCTATAAAGTACTGCGGCGAGATAATAGCAAGCAACAAGTCCGCGTCCACTCCAGTTAGTGCCTTTATTCTTTTAAAGTAATCCGTGCTAGTGTATGCTACATCATTAATAAAGTACTTACCGTCTTTATGTGCTAAATTAAACTCGTTGCCGTTTATTTCAAAAGTTAGCTCAATAACTGGTGGGAGCTCACTGTTTTTATTTTGCGGGTTTAATCTTTTCCCGTCTAGGCCTTTATTTACAAATAAATATGTAATTGCCTCCAGTGCTGTTGTTTTCCCTATCCCATTTTCTCCCTTATAAAATACTTCGGGCAGTTTTAGGTTGCTAATTTCTCCGCTGCTAAAGTGTGCTACTCCTTTAAAATTTTGAATCCAGTAATGTTTAATTTTTATATTATTCATTTTCTATTCCTTTAAAATAAAAGTACTTAAGATCGTCAATTTCCCAGAATGCGTACTTAATATATTCGTCTATATCTCGTTGGCTTATTAAGTGGCACTTAAATAAGTACATAACCCCGTTTCTTATTTTGTCGATGCTAATTGCTATAGTATTAAAATCATCCCCGAGTTCATTAAAAGCATTTAATACAGCTCTCTTATATTCTTCGTACGCTGCTGTTTCTTGCTTTGTTAGAATTTTATGTAGCTCGTTTTGTGGTGCGTCAATTTTTGCTTCTTTGTCCGTTGCGTTTATTTCATTCATAAGCTCGCTAAATTTTCTCCGGTCCACTTTAAGCACCACATATTTATATAGCGCTGTTTCTACTTTTATAATTTTGTTAAGTCATTGTGTGTTTGTTGCTTGCATCTTAAATTTCTCCTTTTAGTCATTTTATGTAGGCAAAATTGTTAAACTCTTTATTGTCGATAATTTCCTTAATTTCATAAAGTACACTTATTGCGCTTATAAAATAATAGTCGTGGTCAAAAATATTTTGCTCCATCATTCTTATAAGTTGTCCGAGTTGTTTGTGTGCGCTTTGTAGTTGTTTGAATTCTTCGTTTGTAGCTAAATAGTAAGCCCATATTTTCTTATTTAGTCTTTTAAGTGTTTGAATTCTTTTTTTAATGCTTGGTTTATCATTTAGCTTTAAAGCTGTGATATATTTTGTATATACTACTTCGCTATTAACATAAAAATATTCAAATAAGTTTCAGCATAATTCTTCGAACTTGTTTGTGTCGTTATTTTCATATGCTTGGTCTATTTTAATTTTTAGCCCTTGGAATCTTTGTTTGAAGTCTTCGCTTAATTCTCCAAAATTTAGTGCTAATTCATAAGCTGTGATTGCGCCTTTGTACTTTGTTTGAAGTGTTTTCATAAGTGCCTCTTTATGGTTATAATTTAAGTATGATAAATTGAAAATTCCCTTATATGTCAAAAGAATGATCTAATGCACGTCAAGCCCATTTAAGCCGTGAGCCTTATTGTGTCAAGTGCGGTACTACTTTAAATCTACAAGTCGACCACATAATCGAACATAATAACACACAGGCCTATTTTTTAGCTCAGGATAACCTCCAGACTCTATGTATTAAGTGTCACGGTTTAAAAACTTTTAAAACTCAAAAGCTCCGCAGCCTTAAGGTTGATAACAGCAAGAAAATCAAGCTGGTTTTTGCTTCGCCTCGTGGCCTTGTGGTAAGCGACTCTTGGATGTTTCTTAATGCTTATATTAATTTTTATCAAGTCGGTAATGTCATATATTTTTATTTTTCTAAAGCATTAGAAGACTATACATTTAAAGAAGTGGCGCTCATTATAGAATTTTTATGCTCATTCTTTTATTATGTTAAATATAGAATAGATAACATTGATTGCGAGCTAATCGCTAATCACTTAAGAAGCAAGCTCTTACGAGCCTAATTTTTTAATTTTTAATAGCATATTTTTCTCCTTTAATATTTTTATTTTTGTTATTCATATTTAAGATATTGTCCGCAAAACTTTAATGCGTAAGCTATGTTGATAACTTGGTATCATTTAGTGTAAACATATTTATAATTGAAAACGTTAACATTAAGTTCTAATAATTCAATCGCTTTTTTAACATAATCATCTTTATTTTCTACCGCTTTTAGGGTTGTTAAAATTTCTCTAGATAATTTAATAGATTCTTCAATTTCTTTACCGTATTCAACATTTAGCAAGTTTTTAATTGTTTTATTATTACGAGAATACAAAGCAAATAGCTCGTTTTTTCTTTTACCCATTCCACGTTTAACGGCGCGTTCGTCGTCTTCTATTTTATTTAGGTATTTTAATTCATTAGGTAGCTCTAAAATTTCACTAGCTACTGCGTATTCTTTTAACATATAATCGTGTGAGTTCATATAAGGTCCTTTTCAATTCTTTCTTTTTTATCGACTAAATTAAAGGCTTTTTATTCCCGATGTATGTTTAAATGATTAAATGCAGTTGAAAATAAATTACCTTATACTGCGATTGAAAAAATTAAGTCAACTAATAAATTTGTATATAACCACAAAACACATGTGTTAGGTGATGCTGCAAATCAATATACAAATCCATATTCAGAAGCAATAGATTTTACTGATATTAAAGATATTTATTTAGTAGCATCTGATTTTTGACCAACATATAACGCAAGTGGTAAAGAACTTGCTTCATGCTTCTTAACATTTGAAATTAATGATAAAGAAAATACATTTACATTTAAATTTAGATTAGCTAAAAAAGTAAACAGTAAATTTTATTGATCTACAAAAGCATTTAAAGTTACAGTGCCTTATGTAGCAAACCCTGCAGAGAAAGCAACTGAAAATAATACTTCTGAAGCTGAAAAATAGTACAAAAATTCCAGGGATGACCTGGAATGTTTTATTTATTTTCAATCGGTGTAGCTTTAATTAATACACCTAAGTTTTTAAATGGTTTAGGGTTTTGACCATATATGTTTTCATATAAGTTAGGGTAATCAATAAATGGATTTCTTCTACCGGTTTTATTTCATTTAGCAGTCTCATTATTTCTAGTTACATCAAAGGGATCAACTGGGTCTTGTTTGTCTCAATTAATGTATGTTTGTAGATAATGATTATTAATGTACGGTGCACTTGTGGTAAATACTTTTTGAGCATTGTCGGTTGCGGTAATTGATGAACCACCTAAATTTCGGTTTCCATATGTTACTGAGAAATATAAGTATGCTCTAGCAATATCTCCTTTGAATTCATCAATAGGTTCAAATACGGTATCACCAATTTTATTTTTTCCTAATTTAGAACCATTTAAAGATGATTTACCTCCAATAGAAACTATATCGTGTGGGAAGTTACTACGCATATTGTTTACTTTAACATCAGATGGTCAAACATGAATTGGATCATTTCTCATGTATCCAACTTTATTAAATCATGATTGTGGGATAACATGTTCTCTATTTGTTCCGTTTCCTTCACCTCCACCGCCTGAATAATTGTAATTGCGGTAGGTGTAAGGATCTTTACCATTTGGGTTTTCTGAGTAAATATCTAATAAAGTGTTATCTTTTTCATAATATAAATCTCTAAATGCTTTAGTTTGGTTATAAAATGATGTTAATCCATCATAACTTCCACCTTCTTTTTTACCAAATTGTAATTTGTTTAAAGCTTGCAGCAAGGCGCTTCCTTTTAATCCATCTAATTGCGCATAGTAGTTATTTGAACTATCATATTGATAATTAAATGAATTTGAAGCTTTAGAAGTTATATTAATTGGGCTAAGTATCTCTGGTGCAGTTGGATTAGAGACTTCTTCATTTTTTGGATTAGTGATTTCGCTAACTGCAGGTGTTTCTTCTTTTTCATCAGTAAAATCTAATTTAAATGTAGAAGTATAAACTAATTTAGAATAGTCAAATCCACCAGCAACTTTTTGAACTAATTTATAAGCAATTGTTACATTTAAATCTTTTTTGTTAAAAGTAAATGAAATTGAATTGTTTGGAATTTTTCTAGTTCTTTGTTGTTTTTTGTTTCCTTTGCCTTTATTTTTTGGTTTTGATGTAGTTTCTGGATTTTTATCATTAGCAAGTTGTAATCCTGCTGTATTGAAGTCTTTGTTTAAATCTCCTAAAGAAATAAAATTGTTTCAATCTTGTTTAATTACAATTTTGTTTCCTTTCCAGTCATACATAAGTGTTTTATTGTTTTTCATGTTATCAATAACTTTATTTTTTAAAGCTCCTGAGATTCTAGTTGAAACAATTGCGTTATTTCCGTCTTCAATACCTCAATCATCTAATATAGGATCGGCTTCATTAGCAATTTTTGGTAATGCGACTTTTAAAATAACATTTTTTTCACCAACTAATTTTTTATCGCTTCTATTATGAAGTTCAATCATTACGGTAACTAAACCTTCTTCAGTATTAGCCCCTAGATTAAATTCATAATCGTATTTTTCATCATCCACACCTAAAATTCTAATGTGTTGATTTTCGATTTTATCTGCTGTAAGAAGTTCAAAACCTTTTCTAATTTCAGCATTTACTTTAGATAATATATCTTCAATATTAACTGAAGGTTTTTCAGTTACTTCTGCTGGTTGTTTTCCTGGTTGAGGTTTAACTTCTACATCAACAGGACTAGGTTTTTCAGAAGGTTTTTTATCAGGTTGAGGTTGTGGTTTGTTATCTGGATTTGATATAGGTTTTGTATCCGCAGGTTGTTTTACTGGATTTGGTTGTGGTTTTTCATCAGCACCTGGTGTTGGTTGTTTTCCGGGTTGTGGTTTAGTAACTGGATTAGCTGGTTTAGGTTTTTCTGTGTCAGTTTTATCTTTTTTAGATCTAATAATTTGAATTTTTAAATCTAAATCCTTTGTTAATTCTGGGTGTAATTTAGCTTTAATTTTTAATTTGAGAGTAATAATATTATTTGCAATATCTTTTTTGATATTTTGGAAATCATATTGTTGCTTTTCATCATTGCTAGCTTTTAAGATTTCATCAAGTTCAAAATTATTTTTATCTGCATCGGCTTGAATGGTTTTGATACTTTGAATTCTAGCAATAAGTTTGTCAAATTCTTCTTTGCTGTTGTCTTTACTTGGACTACATTGCACAGTAGCAACAGGAATAAGGCTAACCCCCCCTGTAAGTAAAGTTAATAATATGCCTTTGAATTTATTCATAAGCTCTCCTTAAGTTGTTTTCTAACTTTATTCTATTCCTTTATAGACTACATAGTTCAAAAAGAGATTTTGTTCCACATTTTTTCATAAACTTCCACAATTTCCACAAATAAAAAAAGCAAGCAATAGCTTACTTATCAAGAAATTGTTCTAAAAATTGTGCTAATCCAGCTTCATCACAACTAATTGGAGTAATAATGTCAGCAACTTGTTTTAAATCTTCAACTGCATTTTGCATTGCTACTAAAGTTCCTACTTTTCCTTTAGTTGAAGCATCATTCATAGTATCCCCAATATGCATTGCATCTTTTGGAACAACATTAACTGATGCACAATATTTAACTTCAGCTTCACCTTTGGAACATTTTGGAGAGGTTATTTCTAGTAATTCGTTATGTTCGCCTGCAAAAGTTATATTTAATTTTCCTTTATATTTTTCTTGTAATATTTTTCCAAGTTTATGTGTTTTTTTAGTTGAAAAATTTCAAACTAAAGCTTTATAAATGTCAAAGTTATTTTGGAAAGAACTAAATTTTTGAGCATGACCTTTTCCGCCATATCCCATAAAATATCTCAACATTTTATTTTTGACATATGAAGAATTTGTTCCATCTGAATTTAATACTACATAATCAAAATCTTTCGCAATATCAGTGAATAATTCTTGCATTGTTTTTGCATCGATTGCTTCTTGATGAATTATTTTACCATCTTGAATTATTTGAGCTCCATTTCATGCAATATAGTTTAAAGGTAGTTGTAATTGTTTAATTATTTCTTCAGTTTTACTATTTACTCCTCTACCAGTTGAAACTACTATTGGTATTTGTTTGTTTAATTCTTTTACAGTATTTATGGTTTTTTGTGTTGGTCTTTTTTGTCAAATTTTTGCTGCGCTACCATCTAAAGCCGTCCCATCTAAATCAATAAAAATTATTTTAGGTTTATCCATATTTACTCCTTGCGATTTTTAAAAAATATGTTTATATTATAAACTCAAAGTTAAAGCAAATTTAAAAAAAGTTATTTAATACTGAAATATAGTGTTTTTAGTATTTTTTAAAAGTTATTAATAATATGAAAACATTTTCTTATTTTTATGCGGAAATGGAAACAAAAGCTTGGAAGTTATATAATAAAAATATAGGAGTAATTATTTGTCATTTATCTAACTAAAATGTTTGTTAATGAATGAGTAATTTTTCTATTTTAGATTTAAACTAGGAGAACATATGAGCAAGAAATTTTTTAAAAAATCTTTAACCTTAATTACTGGTGCTTCTTTTGCACTAGTACCATTTTGTGTAATTTCTGCAGAAAGTAATTCTGATGTTAATGATGATAATTCACAATTAACTACTGAGGAAATGGTTGAAAATATAAAAAAATTAATGGACATTGCTGCAACTAGACCATATCCATATACTTTTTATGTGTCGGAACAAGATCCTGCTTATCCTGATAATAAAAAAAAGAAAATTTATACCACACTTGCAAAGAAAGAAAATTATGATGCAACAATAAATCTAATCAAACAAGTTTTAGAAAAAGTACCTGAAAAAAATAAAAATTATTGATATAACAAATTTATAGAATTTTTCACAAGTGCAAATGAAATATATAAGTATCAAAATGTTTATGAATTAAAAAGTGAAATAAAAAAACAGATTAATAAACACCCTGAATATTCTGATGTTATAACAAAAAATAATGGAACTTCACTTAATTTGAAAACATGAGCTATCAATCAAAATATATCGGAAATTCAAAAATATTTACAAACTCTAGAAGTTAATATTAATGCTATAGTAAATCAAGTTAAAGATGCAAAACGAATTTTTGAAGGATTTCCACAATATTTTCCAAACCCTAATTCAATTGAAGCAATTGAAAATTGAAAAGCATTTACAGAAGAACAAAAAGAAGAATTAATCAATAAAATCCAAGAACAAGGACCGGGACTAAAACCTAAAGCTGCTAAAGAAATAATCGAAGAATGATTTAAACCAATTCAAGAAGCTAATAAAAAACAGCAAGAAGAAAATATTAAAAAATCATATTTAACCCAAAAAGATATAGATGATATTTTTGCTAAACAAAGTACATGAGAAGAAAAATTGGGTGCATATCCATTTAATGATGGTGAATATGAAAAAATCTTGACAGGAATCCAGGAAGTTGTAGATATTAAGAAGCCACTTGTTGACAAAATAAATGAATCAAATATTGACAAAAAGTATAAAGATGCTTTGATTAAATATCTTAATTCAAATACAGACACTGAAGAGTTAAAGAAAATCCAACCTACTGTTTCTCAATTATTAGATCAAGTTCAAAAAGCAATCGATCCAACTATTGCTAACAGGGTTTCTAAGTTAAATGAAGATGATTCCACAGCTGTAAAAGCGCAACAAACTAAAATTGATGAGCTTTTAAAATCACTAAATAATTTAAAATATTCAGATGCTGAAAAATTAATTACTGATTTAACTGAAGCTAATACAAAAATAGCAAATACATTAGATTTTGCAGAAGAAATTCAAAACTTGTTAAATGATTTTAAAACCAATTATCCTAACATTTCATTATCTAAGTCTAGAATCACTACAGCAAAAGATGAAATTAAAAAATGTAACAATATTTCTGAATTAAATACATTAAAAGAAAAATTAGCAACTTTAGAAAGATCAATTGCTGATTTAAAAGCAAAATATGATACCACAAGCAAAAATATTAAAGATAATGTATTTGATTATGAAATCGGTATGCCTGATGTAAAAACTCAATTAGATACATTAATGACTACAATTAATTCAGATCTTACAACAAATAGCTCATTAGATAGTGGTGTATATCAAGGTGATTTAACTGAATTAAACAGTACTTGAAATAACCTTAATGCTTTAAACAATATGTATGATTATCAATTTAAACTTAGGCAAGCATTAATGAATGCAAAGAATTTAACCCAAAAGCAAAGAGATGCAATTGCCGGAAGTAAAGATGGATGAGTAGATCCGAATTCGGAACAAAATTTAGAAAAAAATAAAAGAGCAGTAACTCAATATGAATCTTATGTAAATCAAATTGATACATTAAATAATTTAATGGGAGAATTAAAAAGCGCTTTAGAATCAGCTGAAACCAAAATGCAAACAGATGATTATTTAGCAGCTAGCGAAGGTGATGATAACAACCCTGGTGTTAAAAAACAATTCCTTAAAGCTGTTAATGATGCTAAAGCTGTAATAGATGATAAAAATTATTCTGTCATAGATCCGGAAACAATTCAATCATTAATTGATGCATTTAATGTAAACCTAGATGGTCAAGACAATTTAAATCAACTTAGAAATAATTTAATTAGTAAAATAAATTCTTCACACTTAAATGATGCACAGCAAAAAACTTTAGTAGACGAAGTTAAAAGTGCTACATATAATGGTTTAACAGCTGTAGAAACTAAGTTTACTAACTTAAATACAGCAATGGAAGGATTAGATAAATACCTACAAACAATTCCTAGTGATATTAAAAGCCAAATTAAATACAGCTGAGCAAATAATAAAGAAACATTTGATGGTGCATTTAAAACTGCTAATGATTTAGTTAAAGCTTCTGGAGATGATATTCAAAATCCTGAAACTATTAACGGATACAAGACAGCATTAGAAAAAGCTTATGGTGATTTAAATGGTGAAGCTAATTTACAAAATGCTAGAGAAGCTGCTAACAAACAAATAGAAGTTTTAGATACATTATCACAAGCGCAAAAAGATCACTTTACAGGTTTAGTAAACCAAAAAACTACTCAAGCTGATATTGATGCTCAAGTAACTGTAGCACAAGCATTAAAAACCGATATTGAGGCATTAAAAACAGTGCTTGCAGATGCTAAAAAAGCTCAAAGTTCTCCTAACTATTTAAATTCTTCACAAGACAATAAAACAGCTGTAGTTAATGCTATTACTGCTGCTGAAGATTTAATTAATGCATTAAACTCAACAAACCCAGAAGATTTCACTGGTGCAAAAAGCACATTAGAAACAGCTTTAGGAAAATTAAATGGGGATAAATTACTTGCAGATGCTAAAAATGCATTAAAAGCAAAAATTAATACTTCAAATTTAAATGATGCTCAAAAAACTACATTAATTGCAAAAGTTTATTCTGCTGATGTTACTACACTAGAAGGCGTTTCTGCTATAGAAACTAAGTTTACGGACTTAAATACAGCAATGCAAGGATTAGATAATTACCTAAAAACAATTCCTAGTGATATTAAAAATCAAGTTAAATACAGCTGAGCAAATAATAAAGAAACATTTGATGGTGCATTTAAAACTGCTAATGATGTAGTTAAAGCTTCTGGAGATGATATTCAAAATCCTGAAACTATTAATGGATACAAGACAGCATTAGAAAAAGCTTATGGTGCTTTAAATGGTGAAACTAATTTACAAAATGCTAGAGAAGCTGCTAACAAACAAATAGAAGCTTTAGATACACTATCACAAACACAAAAAGATCACTTTAAAGGTTTAGTAAATCAAAAAACTACTCAAACTGATATTGATGCTCAAGTAACTGCAGCACAAGCATTAAAAACCGATATTGAGGCATTAAAAACAGCACTTGCAGATGCTAAAAAAGCTCAAAATTCTTCAAACTATTTAAATTCTTCAAGTGATAAGAAAACAGATGTGGATAATGCTATTAAGGCTGCTGAAGATTTACTTAAGGCATTAAGTTCACCAAACCCAGAAGATTTCACTGGTGCAAAAAGCACATTAGAAAGCGCTTTAGGAAAATTAAATGGAGATAAATTACTCGCAGATGCTAAAAATGCATTAAAAGCTAAAATTAATGCTTCAAGTTTAAACGATAAACAAAAAGCTACATTAATTGATAAAGTTGATTCTGCTGATGTTACTACACTAGAAGGTGTTTCTGCTATAGAAACTAAGTTTACTGACTTAAATACAGCAATGCAAGGATTAGATACTTATCTAAAAACAATTCCTAGTGATATTAAAAATCAAGTTAAATACAGCTGAGCAAATAATAAAGAAGCATTTGATGGTGCATTTAAAACTGCTAATGATGTAGTTAAAGCTTCTGGAGATGATATTCAAAATCCTGAAACTATTAATGGATACAAGACAGCATTAGAAAAAGCTTATGGTGCTTTAAATGGTGAAACTAATTTACAAAATGCTAGAGAAGCTGCTAACAAACAAATAGAAGCTTTAGATACACTATCACAAACACAAAAAGATCACTTTAAAGGTTTAGTAAATCAAAAAACTACTCAAACTGATATTGATGCACAAATTAGTGCTGCACAATCATTAAAAACTGATATCCAATCATTAAAAACAGCGCTTGCAGATGCTAAAAAAGCTCAAAATTCTTCAAACTATTTAAATTCTTCAAGTGATAAGAAAACAGCTGTAGTTAATGCTATTACTGCTGCTGAAGATTTAATTAATGCATTAAACTCAACAAACCCAGAAGATTTCACTGGTGCAAAAAGCGCATTAGAAAAAGCTTTAGGAAAATTAAATGGGGATAAATTACTCGCAGATGCTAAAAATGCATTAAAAGAAAAAATTAATACTTCAAGCTTAAATGATAAACAAAAAGCTACATTAATTGATAAAGTTGATTCTGCTGATGTTGCTACACTAGAAGGTGTTTCTGCTATAGAAACAGAGTTTAATAACTTAAATACAGCAATGCAAAAGCTTCAAAAAGCAATTAAAGCTAATGAAAATACCAAAAATACAGATGCTTACAAATATGCTTCAAATACAGAAGGATTTGATAAAGCCTTACAAAATGCAATTGATGCTGTAGCGGCTAATAGGAATGATTTAAACCTAGGTGAAGTTGATAAATTAACTAATGCATTAAATGCAAGTTCACAAGCTCTTAATGGTTTAAACCAAAATGCTATTAAATCAATCCAAGCTTCATTACTTTCACCTCAAGAAAAAGAAACTAACATAGCAAAACTTAATAATAAAGTATTTAATAAAGATGAAATAGATGCTTTATACAATGAATTACTTCCTAAATCAAAACAAGTAGCAGTTGACAAAATTAATACATTAAGTCCTATGCTATTAGCTCAAAAGAATCAATTTATTCAAAGTATAAATGATGCAAGCATGCTAAATGATTTAGATAAAGCTTTTGATAAAAATGTTCAAGATATACTTGCTCAAGCTCAAGAATCAAAAACAGGACTTGATTCAATTCTGAATAATATTCAAAACTTAAATAATCTTAATAAACAAGAAAAAGAAGCTTTAAAAGCAAATATTTTAGCTGCTAATAACTTAACTGATGCAAATAATATACTACAAAGTGCTACAGCCTTAAATCAAGCTTTAGGAGATGTAATTGTTGACTTAAACAACTATGCTGCAGGGCAAGATGGTACAAAAGTACAAAATGATATTAAATCAATCCAAGATAATGTAATTAAACAAGGAGAACAAGTAATTTCTCAACCACAAGATTACACAAATATCTATGATGCAATTACTGAAATTCAAGCTTTAGAAAACCTTTTAAACTCATATAAAGCTTCAAATGTTTCTGCTGTTGATTACAATAGTAAGAAATCAGCATTACAACAAGCTTTAACTAATGCAGCAACAACCTTAAATAAATTAAAAAATATTTCTGCAACAGCTTTAGAAGCTCTTAAAACTTCACAAAGTGATAAATTAAATCAATTGATTACAGAAGGAACTAATGTTATATCATTAGTTGAATCTATTAACCAAAAAGATGAAACAAATGCTCAAAGTTCAATTGATAACTTAATACGTGGTAATGTTAATAAAACAGCTTATAACAATTTAAAACAAGCTCTTGATTCAAACAAATACTTCAAAGTAATTGAAAGCAACAAATCAAGCAAAGAAGAAATTAAACAATTAAAAGACTCAATTCAAGCCTTAAATGTTCCTGAAGTAGTTAAATCAGCTTTACTTAAGAATATTGCTGATTTAAACCCAGCAACAAAATTTGCATGATGAATCTATGTAACAATTGTTTCAGCACTTTCATTCACAGCTGCAATGCTTATGATTTGTTTTAGACCTAAGAAAAAATAAGATTTTCGCCAACTGTAAAGTTGGCTTTTTATTGCTTATTCATAATGCTGGAAGTATTTTCCTGAATACTAAATATTTGCAAAATAATGAATTAATAAACTAGAAGAAAATAAAAAAATATAAGAGTAAATTTTCATATTCAATAGATGCTTAGATAAAATGGATTTTTCATTAAAAAAACTATAGTTTTATTATTTTTTAATGAAAAAAATGGTAGTAGTCCAAAGTTTGTGTAATCACATCGGACTATAATTGAATAAATTATATATAATAATACTGAACTTAACTTAGAAAATTATTCTTTTCCTTGTTCAAGTTCGAGTTATTTTGAAGCTTGCAACAATAGCCAACATTTTGATGGAGTTAGGACTATGATGCGAGCTTTTTTCTTGACATATTTTCTTAATGCTGAGTGGAAATTTTCGCAAATATTGTTTGTGTAAATATATCTCCTGATTCCTATTGGAAAATCATAAAATGTGAATATCTCGTCAAGTGAGTTTTCAATAATTGCAACAGCTTTTCTGTATTTATCTTTATATTTGTTTTTAAATTCCAAAAATCTTTTATAACCTTCATCTTTGTTTTTACCTTTAAATATTAGTTTTAGTAGTTGTGATACTTCATACCTTTTAGATTGTGGTATTGTAATAAGCGCATTAGTCATTTTATGAAATGCACATTTTTGAATTTTAGATGAAGGAAAAACTGAATTAATAACATTATTAATTCCACTAAAATCATCGCAAACAACAACTTGAGGATCATTAATTCCTCTCTTTTTAATTCTGATAAGAATTTTGTTCAATTTTCTGTACTTTCTACACCTGAGGTTTCTATTGATAAAACTTGTTTTTTACCTTCTTTATCTATAGCTATAGCGGTGTATAAGGCTATTTTTGAGCTCTGTTTGACAAAATCCCTTGGATTCTCAACATTTTCTAAAGAATTTAAATATTCACCAGTGAATGGGTTATATCATTTAAAAACTTTATGATATGAAGCATCAATAAATAATGCATAAATATCATTATTTATGTCAAAACTATAAGCGTTGTCGTATTTGTTTTTAATAGTTTTTGAAACTCTCGCAATTATAGAATGTCCTATTCTAAAACCTAATAATTTCTCAACTAAATCTATGGTTTGTTCATATGATAAAAATTGTTGCAATAAATGTGCGATTAGAAATTCAAATTCTTCCTCACATCTTTTATATTTAGCTAATATTTGTGAACAAAAATTTGAAGCATTTCTTAATCTTGGGACATTTATTTGTAGTTTACCATTCAATGTGTATAAGGTTCTTTTAGAATATCCATTTCTATAAATTTTTCCTTCAACTAATTCATATTTATTCATTTCAGTAATATAAGCATCTACTTCATCTTTTAAATTCTCTTCAATTAACTTAGCAACATCTAAGTAATTAACATTAAGTAGAAATGATAATTCTCTCATATCAGCTCCTAATTTGTAAAATTCATTTCTTAATAATTTGTTTCTTTCCTCTAAAATCATAACAAAAATCACTCCTTTTAATATTTGGAGTGATTACACAACATTTGGTCTACTACCAAAAAAATTTAAAAACTTTTTGCTGATAATTTGTTTTAGCCCTATGTTATAGGCTAATTAAAGTTATATAATGAAAATAGATTGCAAAAAAATTTAAAATCAGGAGACATCATGAATAAAAAATTATTTAAAAAATCTTTAATACTAGGCTCTAGTCTCCTGAGTTTCGGAGTTTTAAAGGTTTAAAAAACGAATAGTCCTTAAAAATAGGGCTATTCGTATTTTTTATGTCTAAATTACTTGTACAATTTCTGAAAATATTGTTTGTATTGTTTCGAAATCAGAAATATAATCTGAATTTTGAGTATTTCGTATATAAATTTCTTCTTTTATTTGACCATCAACAACTTTTACAACTTTTTCAGCTGATTTAATTGCTTTTATAACTCTTTCATTTGAAAATCTATCGATTACACCAGTATCTTTTAGAGTTTTGTTAACTGAGTAAAGTAAAAATTTCATGATAACAAGAGACATAAAACATAATAAAATATGTGCTTCAATATGTTTATCTGTTCAAACATACATAGGTCTAACTTGTAATGATGATTTCATTGTTCTGAAGTTTTCTTCAATTTGTCATTGTTTTGCATAAATTTCAACAATTTCTTCAGACGTTAAATCCATTCTCGAAGTTTCATAAATATAATAACCGTCAAATTGACTATCTTCTTGAACCTTTTTATAGTCTAATTCATAAAAAGCTTTACCTACTTTTTTGAAGAATTTGTATTTCTTTCCACCAGTTAATTTACCGGTTTCAACTAATCCATTTTTGTTTTTCAATTTATTAAAATTATCAATTAAGTTTTGTCTATCAGCTTTATCTTTTAAAGCTCTTTTTTGCTAAATGTAACTATTCTACGTCTTAATTTTCCATTAGGACGTTTTTTATTGTATAGAGAAACAATTGTTTCTTCTTTGTGTTTAAAGTTTTCATTACCTACATAGTTACTTTCATCTAAAACAAAATCTTTAAATGATTTTGCACCCGATTTTAAACGATAAGAAATTATGTAATTTATCCCTTTTTGTTCTAAAAATCTTATGTTACTTGATGTAGACATACCTTTATCAGCAATTATTGTTACATTTTTTATTTCATAAATTTTGCTCATTTCTAATACAAAAGGAATGAAAGTTTTAGAATCTGCAGTATTTCCTTTAAAGGTTTCGATATGAATGGGAATACCATTTTCATCTGTAGCCATACCGACAACAACTTGGTCTTCTTTAAATTTTCCATCTTTTGAATAACCACTATGTCTAAGACCTAAACGTGAAAAACTTTCAAAATACATAGTTGTTGAATCATAGAAAACTAGTTCAACTTTTCTTGATGTATTTTTAATAACTTTTTCGTTAATTCTTTTTAATAAGTTTTCTTTATTATCATAGATAAGATTTAATAAGGCATAATAACTATCTTTGCTAGTGTTTGGAGCATCTTCATATTTATACTTATTTTTATGTATTGAAATATAACTATTTGCATCAATTATTCTGCTTGCAATTGTGTATTTTAGAATTTTATTAAGCTCTTTATGTCTTGTTTTTGGGAGTGCATCAAATATTTCAAATTTATTAATCAAATCATAAAGGATATTTATCCCATAGTTTACATTGTAAACTTCTGTTTTGAAGAATTTAATGCAAACATAATACTTTGCTTGATTTTTTCTTTTGAATCAGTAATTGATAATGTTTCACAAACATTTTTTATTACATTTATCGGATCTGATGATAGCTCTTCTAATTTTTCTAATCTACCAATACCAACTTGGTTACCATATCCTTTTCCATAACCATTTGATGTTGCAATAGAAATATATGTGTGATCTTTTCTTTTGTGTTTGATAACTATAAACTTATTTTTCATGTCTATATTATACCATTTTATACAAGTAATACAAGTAAATAAAAGGACTTTTTTAGAAGTAAATTAAAAATCCATATATCGTAGATATATGAATCTTAATTAATTTGAATTTTTACAGATTTTTTGAACTAAAACTCCGAAACTCAGGTAATGCTGGAAGTATTTTCCTGAATACTAAATATTTGCAAAATAATGAATTAATAAACTAGAAGAAAATAAAAAAATATAAGAGTAAATTTTCATATTCAATAGATGCTTAGATAAAATGGATTTTTCATTAAAAAAACTATAGTTTTATTATTTTTTAATGAAAAAAATTTAAAAACTTTTTGCTGATAATTTGTTTTAGCCCTATGTTATAGGCTAATTAAAGTTATATAATGAAAATAGATTGCAAAAAAATTTAAAATCAGGAGACATCATGAATAAAAAATTATTTAAAAAATCTTTAATACTAGGCTCTAGTCTTAATGCTTTAGTAATTCCACTTAGTGTAATATCAGCCCAAAATAATGAAAATAATAATAGCGATCCTTTAGAACAAGCTAAAAAACCACTTTTAGACTCAATTAATGTTGCTAATATACCAAACCAATACAAAGAAGCTTTAATTGCATATTTAAACACAGCTACAAGCCAAGCAGAAGTTAATCAAATAGCTACAACAATTTCACCATTAATAGAGCAAATTATTTTAACGACTAGCCCAGATATTCCTACTGAATTTAACCAAATTACTAATGAAATGGTAAAAGAATCTGAAGTGTATCAAATAACATTAGAAAAACAAGTTCAAGCTCAAAATATGATTGATAATATAGGTGTATTAAAATTTGCTGATGCAGGTAACTTTATTACTAAATTAACTACATTAAATACACAAGTTAGTGCAAGATTAAAATCATTAATCCAGTCTCAAGATATTTTGCTTAATTTTGCCGAACAATTTCCTTTAATTGTTGCTAATGAAAGAAGAACTGAACTTGCTCAAAGACATATTTTGTTAAGTTGGTATAACTCTAAAGGGTTTGAAGAAAACGTTGAGGAATTAAAATCTCTCAATAAAAATATTGGAATATTTAAAGTTGAATTAGAAAGAGTCAAAAAAGCAATTACAAATAATGATTTTGAGTACAAATGTGGATTTCCAACTCGTAAACAATCAATTAAAAATATGGTTAATAAAATTCAAAACTATGTAGCTGACAATCCTTCAGTACAAAACGCTTTCTACATTAATTTAACTAGAGATTTAAAAGAAGCTTGAGTTGGGTTAGGGGCAACAATTTATGTTGGTAATTATGAACGAGATTTAGCAAACTTACTTACTGAAGCAAAAGCACCTAATTTAACACCATCTCAAAAAGAAGAAATCATTTATGGTCCAACTGGTTGAGGGAATAAAAATGGAATTTTAGAAGATACCATACGTAGTGCTAGGGCACTTAATTACAAGGAATATAAAAGTGCAATAACTGCTTTAAATTCTTCAATGGGAGAAATGAAATATTTCTTACCTAAAGCTAAAGAAAAACTAACTACAATTGATTATTTATGTGCTTCTGCAAGTGCTAAAGATAAATTTTCTACAGCTATAAATACAACACAGAACATTCTTGAAAATAAAAATAATACAATTAATCAATCAGTTATTAATCAATTACTTCAAAGTTTGAAATCAAGTTTAGATGGTCAAAGCAATTTTATAAATGCAACTACTAATTTAACTAACAAAGAAAAAGAAGTGCTACAAAATAATATATTAACTGCACCAAATGCAGCGGACGCAAGTAGTATGCTACAAAGTGCTTCAAACTTAAATAATGCTTTAGGAGATATAGTAAATAATTTAACTTCTTTTGCTCATGGAGAAGATAAAACTAAAGCACAAAATGATATTAAAATCATTCAAGAGAATGTAATTAAACAAGAAAATGAAGTTATTTCACAACCTCAAGATTACATTGATATGTTTGAAACAATTAATAGTGTTTTAAACTTAGAAACAGCTTTAAATACTTATAAAGATGCTAGTGTATTTGAAGATAATTATCTTGCTAAAAAATCAGCTTTACAACAAGGAATTCAAAATGCAAATTTAGCTAAAATGCAAAATATAACTGCTGCTTCTTTACAACAACTTAAAAAATCTCAAGAAGAAAGATTAATTAATTTAATTAAAGACGGAAACGATCTAATTGCTTTAGTAGAAGGAATTGAAGCTAAAAATCAAATTCAAACAACAGTATCACTTAATAAATTAATCAGTGATGGAATTGATACTGAAACTTATAATAATTTAAAATTAGCACTAGATTCAAAAGATTATTTTAGATTAATTAATGATAAATTATCAGCAAATGAAATTAGTAATTTAACTTGATATTTTAAAAACTTAGATCTTGATGAAGTGGTAAAAAGTGCATTGCTGAAAAATATTCCTGATTTAAAAAATACCACAAATATTATTTGATGAATCTATCTAACAATTGTTTCAATTCTTACATTTATTTCTGCAATTATCATGATGTGTTTTAAAGCTAAAAAACATTAATTTTATCCAACTGTAAGCAGTTGGTTTTTTGATACTTTTTGTGGATTTTAATATACAAATTTAGCATTTTATTAAGATGGATTTATTGCTCAAAAATACAAATTTTAAAATTTTTGTAGCAATAGTGTTTTCTATAAGTCTATGAGCAAGAAACAATGGTAAAAATTTTTAAAATTTTCATAGTAAAAAAATGCTGAAATTGAGCAAAAAAGCTCATTTATTTTCATTTTTTGAAAAAAATTTTTTAATTTATGCATAAAAATTGATTTTTTCTAATAAAAAAATTTGTTTTTTATCCCTATTTTTTAGTCCCATTTGTCAAAATGTGGAACAATGTTGTTGATTTCCATATATATATATATATCTTGGAAAATCAATGGATTTAAAAACACCAAATGTTCAACTGTAAATAATTAGAAATATTTAACACAAAAAGCAATTAGCAACAACATAACACCCGAAGTTTTAGGACTGAGGAGACTGGTTTGTCGTCAGCAACCAGCGACGAAGGACTAAAACAAGGGTGTTCTAATTACTATTTGTTTAAAGGTTAAGTATTTATGAACCTTATTCATAGTTGAACATAAAACGCTTTTAGCTACTATTATTATATTACTTTTCAAAACTTCAAAATTAAAATTCTACAAAACCTTAACTTTTCAACATTCTTATAATGTATATAAATAAACTTATATCTTTCATGGATATAAGTTTATTTATATACTAATACTTAAATACATTTATATTGTTTAATATATAAATGTATTTAAGTATATTAATACAATAATAACATACCTTGCTAAAAACCAAAATAAAAAAATATCTCACCGACACGACGGCAAGATATTACACAAATTGCAAAAATTTTCTACTTGTTAATTGTCTATATTTATTTGTACGATTGGATTTAGTTTAATAAATAATGGAATAACTTTGTTATTCATAATAATTATACCATTAAATTTATATATTTATTCTAAATATATAAATTTAATGTGCTAGAATATTAGTGGAGGCAGCACCAACCTCCACCAACTTTAGAACTTTGCATTTAACTAAAATAACTTCATTCTTTATGGGCGTATTATTAATTTTCTGAAAAAATATTTTTATATTCCTTGCAAAATAGTGATATACTATTATTAGTCAAACAAGAAGTAGAACCCCTTGTTTAAACTGATAATGATTACTATTACCAACCAACATTGATTGTTTTCTTAAAATAGTAAAAAGTAATCTTTTCATTTTATAATAAAAAAATAGGGGTTAGCACTTTGCTGATCCCTTTTTAATTTTCTCGTTTGACTTTAATAAAATAAAAGAGAGACACACAACCATATGTAGAACCCTGTTGTGCATCTCTGTAATTATTATATATAAAATTACGAGATACCAAACAAATTCACAAAAAAGTTGTGGTCTCCTAAAGGAGAAATATATGCAACAAAATATTGAACAACTTAAAGAAATTTATTTAGAAAAATTTTCAAACCAAGGAACAAGAGCGCACGTCGCTCAAGTTATTAAAACATTTGGAGACGAAATCTCAATTGAGCAAATTGAGAAAGTTATAAAAATGTGAGAGAAAACTCTAGAGCCCAGAACAACAAGAACAAGAATCACAATCTTAAAAAAATATATTACTTATATAGCAAAAAAACTCAAAAGAGTTGATTTATTAGAATATGAATTTCCTAAAATCAAAATACCACAAAAAGCCCGTTTCATTTGAAACACTGTAGAAGTTGAAAGAATTAAACATTATCTTAAAACCTACGATAACTCAAAAGGAATTGCAACCCTTGCTACTTTTCTATTAAACAACGGATGCCGTATCGCTGAAGCTATGGCGGTATTATCTCAACCAAAAGAATTCAAACAAAGAGGAGACGGACTACACTACACAATTATGGCTGCATTTAAAAAGAATAATGCTAGAGCCTACATCCTTAAACCTACCGAGTGAGAAGAATATAATAATGTAATTAAAAATAATCCAAAGACATTCTCAAATTTAAATGTTTTGACTTATGAAATGAAAAAACTATTCAAGCAATTAAAAGATGAATTTCCAGAATGAAAAAAAGCAGATATTACATTTCATACATTTAGAAGAACTTGAATCACAAACCAACATGAAGCGGGTTATGATATTGTTTCAATCCAAAAATCAACAGGGCACAAAGACACCACGACATTAATTAATTCATACATTCTTCCAAGTGAAGAGACTCTTGTTCGCTATGTAGAAAGAGCAAGCGACGAGAAAAGACTAAAGCAAAAGAGTATTGAAGAGTTAAAAAAAGAAGTTAATGCACTGCGTGATTTTAAAGACTCCGCAATCATTAACGAAAAAATGCAACTCAACGAACTTGAAGCAATAAGACTCAAAAACGAAGCCTTAAAACTCGAAAATGAAAGACTCAAAAGAATAATCAAAGAGTTAAAACCAACCGAAAAAGAGGGGTTTTAGTATGTACAAAAGAACATTAGACAAAGAATTATTTCACAGTTCCTTAAGTGCATTTAATAATTTAGTGGATAGAACTAAATTATTAAATGCACAAGATTTCAAAGATATCCAAGAAGAAATTATTTATAACAATACTATACATATAAATGATTCAAAATTACGTTTCACTGTTAAATTTTCACTAGTAGAGGAGAAATAATGTTTTCAATTATTACCAAAAGAGAAAAAGAAATTTTCACGGATAGTTTTCAAAATAATTATCTTCCTAAACTTATAGACGAACAATTATTAGAAAGATATAAGTTTTTTGACGGAGAAAGAGTAGCAAAACAAATTGCAATAGATTTCAATTTATCAAAAAGAAAAGCTGAAAAACTAAATTGACAAATTAAAGGTATCTCACAAACTCTTAATTCATTAGTTTTAAGACAACCTGACGTGTCTTATAACAAAACTAAAAAATTTATACATAAAAACATTTTAGCGGCGCTAGAATCAATTTACAGCTACAAAATGTTGTTTGACTAGGAAATGCATATGAATAAAAAAATAATACCTTTAAAAGCTCAAAAGCCACCCAAATACTATTTAGAATGGTTTGAACTTTATAAGAATGATAAGGAAAAGAACTCAACAGAGTGATATTTAACTCACTTATTATTGAAGCACTCTTCTCAAGTTTCTTTGGATTATTATATGGAGTTATTGTCTTTTTTAGGATACTGGTCTCCAAGTATGAAAAATTGTCTCAATATACCACACCCAAATACACAACTACACCAAATGGAATTTTGGATGTTTGTATCTCTTGGAGAATATTATTTAGATAATAATGATCTAGATAATAAACTCAATAGCATATACAAGCGAGGGAATGAAATTTATCAAACTTGCGATGAATGCAATTTGACTTTTTTTACAACAACACCTAAAAAAGGAGATTTATAATATGAATAAATTAAAGCTTCCAAACTTTGGAGAATTAGGTATTGACATAAAAGAATGTCTTTGAAACGTGAATCCAGATACATACCACGAATTTTATATTAAAATCCAAAGCACTTTTAGAATGTATCTCTACGAATTCATGAAAAAAAGACAAATCCCAACTGAACTTGAAAAAGATTACGAGCAAATATTGTTGTACATGAGTTTTGTAAATTATAAAAAAGAAAAACAACTTATGGATACATTAAACAAGCACGGACACAATTTAAAACCGTCAAACACTTTTGAAGATATGAAATATAAAATAGATCTAAAAGGTACAAATAAACATGGGGATAAAATTTACATTCAAGTAAAGCCGAAATTTGAAGATATGTCAGCAAATGATGCTACAACACTATACAACAAAGCGGTAATTGATAACGCTACACCATACATTGCATGCAAAAAGAATAATATATGAAAATTAAAAAGAATAGTGAAATAAGAAAAGAGTCTAATTGCTAGACTCTTTATTTTTATTTACTATTTTTTTAAGTCGTTCAAATTCTTCTGCTGTGAGTTGTACATTTTCCAATACAGTTATAACAGCATCAATTGAATTGATTTTGATTCATTTAAACTTTTGGATTAAGTTTTTGAACCATGATTTTATTTTTTGCATTTTATCTCCTTTCGATGATCCTGGTAATTGCTTGCTTAACACTCTCTTCCACTCCATTATTATCAACGTAAATTTTAAAAGCAGTCGAATAAGCTTGTTGACTTGCTTCCATTTCATTTATTTTTGATTTAATGTCGTCCACCTTATTATTCAATTCTTTAAGGTTATTAACTAGGATATTAACCGCATCAGAGTGTTCCGAATTTATGTTGATATTGTTTTTGCTTTCTGCTGATATATTTTTGCCTTTAGAGTTCTTTATTGATATATAAACAATATAAACCAATGCAATTAATAATCCACCAGAGGAAGTTCCTGCAAGTATCTCAATTACTTTTGCATCCATTATTTAAGTGTTCCTTTAATTGTTAAGGTTAAATTATAAAATTCTTGATCGTTGTTCATTGGATCAATCATAACTTTCATTTGAGCGCCTGTATCAGTTTGTACAGGTTCAAGCATAATTTGATAAATAGCATTCTCAAAACCATTTTTCTCGGTTTTTTTAATAACATTGAACATTTTTTGAAATGAATTTTCTCCACTTTCTTCATACGTCTTTTCCGCTTCTTTCATATCCATAGGAAAAGGAATTTCAACTTCTCCTTGAATTAATGGAAATCCTCAATCTGTCTTTTCTGATTTAAAACTAAAATGAAAAGCAAGTGATGAAACATTCTCAACAAAATTGATTCCGTCCTCGTCTAAAATTTTCATGAAATCAATTGTGATGTTGTCGGCTTGATAAAAATCATCCATGATTTCTTTAGATGAAAAATGTTTGAATTTTTTAACAATTTCAAAAGATTTTCTTCCACCGCCTGAATTCTTATCAGCTTCTTGGATGTCATAAACAATTTGTCTCAACCTAGCGATTTCAGAATTGTATTCTTGTTTTCATGTTTCAACATTAGATTTTGACTCATTGATTGAATTTTTAACAGTTGAAATTGAATCATCTACATATTTTTTGTTTACAGCATCCAAGTCTTTTTCTGGTTCTTTTTCAATTGTCACTGTTCCTAAAGTTCTAATATTAAATTTTTTATTGAATAATGCTTCATTATCAGCAAGATACATTGAAACGGTATTTTTATACCAAAGTTTAACTAGAACTTCATCACTTCCTAAAAAATCTTCACCATCAGAAAACTCAAGATCTAATGAGCTAATAAACTTTTCTAATAATAGCGGATCGTCGTAAGCACTTTCTATAGACACTAAGGACGTGTTTTTTGCATCAGGAGTTGAAATATAAGGGCTGGAATTATCTAGCATAATATAATGATATTTCGATTTAAAATCAGGACTTCCTGAGTCAAAAACGTGTTCTCACTGGTAATCAGTTACTTCATTTTTTATTACTTTCGAAACTTCATCAGCGCCCACAAGAACAAAATTCGTTTTTCTAGGTCGCCCGATTGCTTTATCGAGGTTTTCTTTGACAGCTCCCTCTAATTCTCAATCACGAACCACACCGGTCGGAATACTGTAACGTACATTTTGAATTGCTGTATCAAGTTGAGTTTTTGAAATTGTATCAGTTGGAATTTTACCTTCTACATTTTGAATTGCTGTATCTAGTTGAGTTTTTGAAATTATATCAGTTGGGATTTTACCTTCTACATTTTGAATTGCTGTATCAAGTTGAGCTTTTGAAATTGTATCAGTTGGAATTTTACCTTCTACATTTTGAATTGCTGTATCAAGTTGAGTTTTTGAAATTATATCAGTTGGGATTTTACCTTCTACATTTTGAATTGCTGTATCAAGTTGAGCTTTTGAAATTGTATCAGTTGGAATTTTACCTTCTACATTTTGAATTGCTGTATCAAGTTGAGTTTTTGAAATTGTATCAGTTGGAATTTTACCTTCTACATTTTGAATTGCTGTATCAAGTTGAGTTTTTGAGATTGTGTTTTTAATAGTTGCGAAACTTTCTATTTTTGTTTTAATTTCATCCAATTGATTTAAAACAGTTGGAACATTTCCGATTTTTGTTTCTAAATCTTTTTTAGCATCTTCAATTGCTTCTTTAAGACTTTGTTTCGCTTTATTAAGAACGTATTCAATATCAACGTCAGAATTGTTTTTCATACGTTTGAAATTAGTCTCTAGCATTCCCAGTGCATTATCTCTTGACAGTTCAATATTTGAAATTGCTTTCCCTGTGATATCGTGGGCAATATCATCTATTGCTATCATTGTTTTGTTTCTTCAGTTTCAAATTTGCGAACTTGCTTCGCTGTTCATGTCATTAATTAATTTATTTGATTTATGTTCTAAATCATTAAAAAGATTTTTGGAAGTCTTTTCAATTTCTGAAACTGTTTGGCTTATTATGGAACTCAAATTTTCTTGTAATTGAATAAATTTTTCTATAGATGCTCCAAATTCAACATCTACAAGATTCCATTCTCCATCTTCTAAAAATTTATAAGACACTGGATTAAGTTGTTGTTCAGCAAAAAAGAAATCTCTTCCACTTCCTAAAATTTGAGTATTATTAGCATAGATTGAACTTCTATTTGCTAATTCAGGAAAAGTTGTATTAGTAAATCTATAATTCACTTCATGGAATAGCGATTTTTTAAGGAGTTCAACTCTATCTCTCCCCACTGTTTCAGTAAATTTTTCAGTATTTCACTCTAATTTCATTAAAAGAATATTAATAACGTTATTAATTAATGCATTAGCGGCATTATAAACGCTAAATAAGACACTTTGGAATGCTTCAGCATCATCTGCTTCACTCATTAGTTTTTTGAGCTTATTTGGTACTTTAAAAGGGTTTTGAGTATTGAATGGACTTTTCTTAAACTCTTCAAAAGTTAAACCAATAGATTCAAGAAATAAAAGTTCTTTATTTTTTTCCATTATTTTCTCCTAATTCTTTTTGGTTGTCTTGTGTATGCACCTTTACTTTTTGCTTTAGATAAATCTTTAGTGAATTTATATTTTGCATTACCATCTTCATAAGTCTTATAAGCTCAATATTGATTTTTATTGGTACGGTGTGATTTTACATACTTGTTATATTGTTGTGTTTGTCATAACTCCTCAATAGATTCTTCTCCATTGTAGAAATTTGAAATCCTGAACAATTTATCAAGTATTTTTTCATTGCCTAAAAATTCCATATTTTCATTTATATTGATTCTTTTTCCGTTTTGTCATCCTCACGCTCAATTTTCTAAATAGTAGCTCCCTTTGCTGGGCGCATTTAGAAAATTGAGCAATTCTCCATACAACATTGTAAATTGTAGGGGTCGTTTTCCTTTTTTGTTTTTAGATGATTTTGTCGCTTCTCTTTTGAAATATAAAAAGAATGTGACAAACTCGCTTTGATCCCAGTATCTTTCATCATATAGCCTTACTCCACTAATTCACGAGCTATTGAAATATAATTGACCTTTATTTGCGAGTCTATTTGCACGTATGTATTTATTAGCTAGTTTTTTATTGATTTGTTGTTTCGCTACTGTTTTCTCTAATTGTTTAGTGTAGTATTTAGACATTGTATTAGCAACCTTTGCTTTCAATTGTCTTTTGACTAAACTTCTGGATTTTGTTATTGTTTTAGTTATTAATCTAAAAGGGTTTCTAATACTTGCAAAAACAAGTCTTCCAGCTTCTATTGCTTTGTTTACATTTCTAGGATTCAAAAACTTTTTTAAGCTACTAGAAGCAATTGTTTTTGAATTGCTTAAGGTTTTATTAATTAGCTTTTTTGAAGCATATAAGATATTTTGAGACAATGATCTATTTAGACTTCTAGTTAATTGTCTAGTTATTTGAATGCTTTTAGCTGTCTTTTTTCCTATGTTTCCCAATTTGCTAATATATCTCAACCCCTTACCAAATCCAAAAAGAGCGGTTTCTAAAGCTGTGGAGATAAGTATATCTTCTCAAACTATTTTTCCATATGCAATTGCTGACACAACTACATTTTTGACAAACCTTGCTCCAATTTTAATTATTTGCATAGGTATTGCAGCAACTGGAATCACTACAGATAAAACATCAATTGCAAATTCTAAAATTACATCAGTAAAGAAAGAAACCACAGGTTTCAACAGCTTTTCATACCAACTTGCGGGTTTATTCTCTTGTATCTCCTTAAGTCGTTGTTCGGCTGTCTTATAAACTACCTGTGGTTCTCTATAAGCTAATATCATTATTCTGTTCTAGCAGTTGGGTCAGTGATGAATTTATCTTCTTCTTTTGTTGTAGCTTGTGCGGTTTTTGAAATACCTAAAGCAAGTCCGTCGTATAATACTCCATACAAGTCAGCAAATTCAGCTCTTACAACTTTATCAGCTGAAGCGAAGTCGATTGGTCCCATGTATGTTTTAATTGCATTAACTGCTTGCACTGCAACGAAATCAGTTGTCACAATTGCATCAAAGTCTTGAAGATATGGGTTTGAATATACTTTATACCCTCCTAATTCTCCATAAGAGTATTGTCCACCTTCAATTGTTTGTGCTGCTCTATTTCCAACTAATCCCGCATCTGCTAAATGGTCAAATGCTAATGGATGAACAAAGATAACAATTTTTTCTCTATTGATAAATTTGATTCCTTGTTCTTTGTCAATTGTCTGTGTTAATTGTGTAGCTAATTTTGTTAATTCTTTTTTGAATTCCAGTGGTTCTTTTTCTGTATAGTTAAGAACTGTCACTTTTTTATCTTTGACAATTTTGTTTTCTAAAGCTTTAAACGCTGACATTTCATGATCTAAAATGAAATCATTGTAATATCTTGATAATTTAGAAGCTAAAACGTCAATTGGAAGAAGTTGTCTTTCTTGTTCTGTAATTCCTTCAGATGCATAAAAACTTTGGTTTCAAGGAATATCCACTTGTTTTCCAAGTCTTAATTTATCAGGTGTTTCACTTCCTAAAGATTCTCCACGGTTGTGAAATACCGTTGTAGGGTTTAGCATAACGCTAACTTTTTGAGAGTTAATTGAAACAATTAAATTGTTTTTACAAATGTTTGAGAATAAAGACTTCTCAAAAAAGTGTTGTAATAAGTTTTGTGCTGTCACTTTTTCAAGTGTGATTGGTGTGTCTCCTGTTGATTTTGCTTCAACTAGGTTAAGTTGTTGTTTTAAAATATTAACTGCATTTAAATTCGCCATTTTTTTATCCTTTTAATTTGTTATTATTCCATCTCCTCAAGTTCTTGAACGGAATTGCGGTGTTTCGTCCTTTGAGGTGGTTTGTTCTACTTCTTGGACTTCTCATCCTAAAGCTTCCGCTTGCTTTAGGATTGAGCTGTTCAAGTTATTAAAATCTAATTCTTCAAAATTGAGCTTTGCTGGATCTACTTTTCCTTTGAAATTTAGATTTTTAACTGAATTATTAACAACAAATTGAAGCTTTTCAAGTGTTGGATTTAATAATTCCGCTTGTTGTTTAATTGATTCAAAATCAGCTGTTTTTTGAGTCAATTCAGCGATTTGTTTTTCTTTGTGAGAAAGCTTCTCGCTGATATATCTTTCTAGATCCTCTTTTTCATCAAATAGAGAATAAATTCCTAATGAATTAAGAGTTTCCAGTCTTGTGCTTTTTTCATCTAGCCCAAGTTTTTCGTTTAATTCTTGAACAGATAGTCCAAGTTTATGACTTAAATTTTGAATAAGTTTCATAATATCCCGTCTTTATAAGGCTGCAGTTCCTTGTCCTTTCGCTATCAGAAAATTATCTTTGTGTATGGTTTGTTATTTATTTGGATTCTCTTTCCTATAATTTTGTAAATATTTAAATATTCAATTCAAAAACCTGCTATGTCAATTTGTTTGAGTTTTTCATTTGCGGGAATTAAAATATTTATGTTTACATAATCATTTGTATTTGTTGTTATATTTAATTTTTGAATAAGTTGTTCTTTGTTATAAAAAACTAAATTATTTAATTCATTAAAATATGAAGTAAATAAGGTACTATCTCCAACTTCATAAGTGTATTTCACGAAAAAAATCGCATAACCACGTGTAGCAGTCCCCAGCACTTCGTGCCGCATACCATAAAAATCATATAAGGCTCTTTGATCAATTAATGGATTGAAAACATCATTGATCCCAATTTTGTTCAATAATGAAGTGTAATCAGTATTATTATCTTTCCAAAATTCATATCCTTCTTTTGTTAAAAGTTCCATTTTTGTCAAGTTTGCATCAGTTGGAACATTTCCAAATTTTTTAACTCTTTCAAGTCCTTGAACAGCTTTAGCATATAAATATGAAAAATTTGCACTTATAGGAATATTTATTTGTGTATGCTGTTGGAATATATTTCCAAAGCTCGAAGCTGTTCCACCTTGTTGTTTATAAGCTGACAAAATCTTTTCTCGTTCATCATCATAAAGTTGTGGCCCAACTCTTCCGATTTGTCCACTTCCATAAGTTAATTGGAGTCAAACTGGAAAAATAATTTCTTGAGTTCTTTTTGAGTTTGGCTGTGGTAATTTTGAAGAATATTGGATTAATCTTTCAAAATATTCTCTATTTTCAAAACAATACACAGGGAAATTCAAATTATAAGTTTTATTATTAAAATCAACAGGATTTTGAGAAAAGTCAATTTCCTCCAATTGTTCTTTTAAAAGAGGCAATTGGACATTGTGTCCGAAGTGTGTGAATGTATTTCCATTCAAAAATTCACTATCTACTTTTGATTCTGGTTTATATGGTTCTCCATAGACTCAACGAGTTTTTTTGTAAAGTCTTGAACTTACATGGACACCACTTGGATCAATATCAAGTGAAAAAGGCGTGTAAAACATATACTCATTATTATTTCCACCCTTCCAACAATAATCAGAAATCAAGTAATTTGAAGCAGATAAAATATAAGACTTAAATTTGAGGTATTTGTCAAATTTACCGTTGTAGATATATCCATCTAATATTTCTTTCAAGTATTGATCGCTGTAACTTTTTAAATCCGTAATATTACCGTTTTGTTGTTTAAAAGTCTTGATTTGCTCTTCAGTCATATTTTTGTATCCACTTTTTATGGTTTTAGTAATTCCATAAAGTTTTTTAATATGTTCCACGAATTCATTATTTTCTAGAGTTGTGAGAGTTCCATTATATTCATTAAATAAACCAAAATTATAATTTTCAAAACTTCAGAAATTTAAAGCTGATATGTTATTTTTAACTCTAAACGGGTTCACAAAAAAGAGAAAAGGCTTCACACCATTATTTTGTGCAGGTATATAAGAATTTTTAGAATTTAATAAGCTTATATGGTTTATAAGAGCCATTTTATTTAATTCAATATTTAATTCCCCACGGTGGTTTTCTAAATTATTTTTATATGTTTCAAAATTATCAGCAATAACAAAATCCATTGATTGAATTTCTTTATAATAATCCAACTGGGTAATTGTTATCTCATTTAAATTTTCAAGTGCATCTAAAATTTGGAAATTATCTATTTTATTTTCTAGGATATAAAAATCTTTAAAATTATCAATTTCCTTAATTGGTTCAAATGTAAAGAAATAAAATGCATTTGAATCATTTAAAACATTGCTAAAGTCGCTTTGAATTGATAAAGAGAAGGAATTGTATAAGTGGTTTGAAAACGTGTCTGAATCGGTACTGATACCGCTGATTTTAGTTTTGTTTAAAATAACGCACTCAAGTTCTTTTGGTTCGTCTAATGCTACAACATTAATTGAATTTTTTGTGAATGTTATTTTGTCATCACTGTGAATTTTATAAGCATATAATGTTGTTGAATCATTTAAAAAATCCATTTTATTATTCCTCCACTGGTGTTTGCTCTTGTGGTTGGCTTTGCACTAGATTATTATTTAATAGAACACCGTTTTGATCAGTTGAAAGCACACGAGCTTGTTTATCAAGATATTTTGAAGAACTTGGTGCAATCACTTCTATTTCTTGTTGTGAATCTAATCCAAGACATTTAAGCACGACACGAATAAATTTTTCATAATATATTTCTCTCAAGTTTGCTTTCATTTCCATATTGTGGTTATAGCTTGAATTTAACTGTTGAGCTTCAGTGCTGTGCATGTTATGAACACCACCGTCAGAAGAGTCTTTTTTAAATAATAAGGCTTGCTTAATTCAATAAGAAATTGATTCAATTGACTGGATTAAAGTAATTGAATTGCTTTGTCCTTGCACAATTTCAAACGGACGGGCCATTTGATCCGTGAAACTTCCAATTGAGTGAGTTTCTATCATTCTTTGCTTACCTAACGAATAAAGTGAGGATTTAATATCTTCCACTTTATTGTTTCCCATATCTCAATTAATTAATGGAGTTGGAGTAGAAGTAAATGTATCATAATAAAGTGCCTTTAGTTTAACATCTAATAAATCAAAGTATTGTTGATCTATTAAATCAACCTCCGCTTTTGCTTGTGCGTTGTTTTTGAAAATTGTAAATGGTATAAATTCTCCAGCAAAGATTTTTTGCTTGTATGCTTTTCCTAAAATTTCTTTGAGTGGTTTTTCTTCTCCGTTTCTTGAAACGGCTATTTGATTAACATAACCTTTGTTTTTATTAAGTGAATATTCTTCATAAATTGAAAAGCTTTCAGAATCGTTTTGGATATCTCCAACGTTTACTTTTAAATATTCCAATTCATTATCATCATTAAAACCATAGTCAACAACTTTTGCTAAAATGATTTTTTTACCATTTCTAACACCTAAAGCAAAAAGTCCCTTTTTAAATAAGTAATTTTCTAACTTTTGGATTATAGAAAGAAACTCGTTTTGTTTTAAAAAGTTATCAACTTCTTTTTGATTCTTTGAAACTTTGATTTCAGGAAGCTCGGTAGCAAGTTCAGATTGCTGCATAATTGCCCCTTGGTTTTCAAAATAGCTTTTTGAATTGATTTTGAAATCCTGGTCCATTGATTTTTTTAAAACATTACCAGCAAAAAGCATTGTTCCATTCTTGAAAATATCGTCGTTGCTTAAAGCCATTTTTTCTCCTTATTGTGATGCTTTTGCAATTAGGGCTGGTTGTTTTCTGTAAAGTAAGCAACAAGCCATTTCAAAAGCATTAATTAAATCATATATTTCAGGAAAAACCTTTTCGTCTCTTTTGGTTTCTCCTGCTTCTACATATTGACGTGATAAATTTCACAGTAATTTTTTAGTAGAGTTTTGTTCGACAACTTTTAAAAGTTTATTACCTAAAACTCACTCAATTCACTTTTGACGTGATTCAATCCCGAACTTGTGTTGTTTTGTGTCTTTTCTTATTGCTAAACGACAAGACATCAAAAAACCTTTATCTCTAACATTTGAATTTGCTAAATCTAAATTGATATAATCAACAACATGATCGTTGTCAGTGAGAATTGGATTTTCAAAGTGCTGTAGATTGAAATAACTGTTCGCACTTCCCGACATAGCAAGAATTTGTTGGATTCTTGCGTTGTCGGCTGTAATTAAATCAATTAAGGCTCTATTAACTTCAACCCTTGAAGGTTTATAACTAAATAAGCTTTTGAGGTCCTCTATAGCATTTAAAACCACAATTGAACCATTTTCCAATAAAGCAACCCGACACCATGAAGCGTTGTCACTTTTTCCTGGGTCGTACCCGTCAAAAACTCCAAGCACTTCTCCGTTTTTTAACATTGAGTCAAAATCATTTTGAGAAATGAATTCAATATTGTCGGAAAATTCATTTCCATTTTTATAAATTAAGTCTCTTAAAAAGAAACTTGTTTGTTTTGATTCCGAAACAAAAGCAAAACCAACGACAGTTATAACCCAAAGTCTATAATTTTGTGATTTAAGTACTTCAAGTTGCTTTTTTTGAATTAGAGACATTTGAGAACTAGGTACAAAATATTTTGTGAACATTGTGCAAATTAATCCAAGTCCATTTGAGAATTCTGGATCACTTTTTTGCAGATAATTCTTTTGGATTAATTCTTCCATTATTTCTTGAGAGGTTGTCTCGTCCTCATTAATGAATTTAATTACTTTATTATGAAAATCAGTAATAAGAAAATGATCAGTGGAAAAAATATTGTAGAAGAACTTAACTTTTAATTGAGCGTCTTTAGGTGCAACAGTACGCAAGACAGTGTTTTGGATTAAAATAGGAAGGTTCTCCGCTTGATTTTTATATAAGTCTCTTAAATCGCTAGGGCTTCAATTTTTATTTTCGGGGTCCTCAATAGGTTCATCAATTACCAACTCTCCAAAAAAGAAATTTGAGTTTTGAAGTGTCACCCCTTGGAAAGCTTGTATTTTTTCAAAGTTTTGGAAAAATACTTTTCTACCATCTCCACCATCATCATAATTTCAATAAATAGCTTCGTTTGTTATATTAATGTATGGAGAATAATCTAAACCATGTTCTTTTGCTAAAAAGTCAATTACTTTTTTGAACATTGGAACAAGTGTGTTTTTGATATGGTTATATTGATTACGACACCACATAGAATTGAAATACTTTTCATTTACAAGCCTGTAAATGGTTATAATAGCACCCCCAAAAGACTTTGACACCCCTTTTGCTCCGCTTTGAATCTCGAAAAATTCTTTTGATTTAAATGCTTCAAAACTTGGGTTGTCTTTTGAATCAGTATAGTGAAGTATTTGTTCCAACTTCTCTTCTGTGAATTTTGGTGGCGGTGTTATGAAGTTATCTTTCATTTTTATTTGTCACTAAAATCAAACATTGCTGTTATATCTTTAACAGTTTCAGTTTTTAAACTTGAAATTGACTCCGGATTTGAATCAACTTCATATGTTGCTTCATATTGTTTTGGTGGTGTTATTGTAATATCTTGTGGAATATTTGCAGGTTCAACAAAGAAATAAGATAATAATTCCCCTTTTGTTTCCACATAATTTCACATATTTTTCATACTTTGAGCCACACTTGCATAAGGACGAAAAACGCAATAGATTTTTGAACCCTTTTGTACATTTTTAAAATCTTCACTATCAAAGAAATTGAACGCCTTTCTATCTGTACCGGTGTACATATCTAAAAAGATACCTTTTTCACTGTTTGGAATATTGAAGACAGTTTTTAAAAGTGTGGTTCTTTCTAATTCTTTTGGTTCTTCTATAATTCTCACAAGTGCTTGTACTTTTGTATAAGTTCTCCCAAATTCAGCTTCGTAATCCACGACATTATTTGGATCTAATTGTTTAGCTGAAAAACTTATCAAATCAAAAGTCATAATTTTATAACTTGTTTGTGCTTGCTCGTTTCTTGATTCATTTATATATGGAGAACCTATTCAGGTAATTAATGTTTCAGGTTTTAATAATTTAGCTTTTTGGGCTAAATTTCCCCGAACTTGTAATTTTGTAATAAGTTGTCTTGGTGGTTCTCCTAGTTTTTGTGGGACTTGTGTTAAAACATCCAAAAATACCGTTTCTTTTAACTCTCCAATTTGGTTTGTTGTTGAATGTACTCTTGGATTATTTTTAACAATTCCGACTCCAATTCCTAATGTTCCAGTGTTTCACATAATTATAAATCTCCTTTAGCATTTCAATCTTTCAAACTTCTTTGGGTTGATTGAATAACATATTGATTTGTAGCATCCACCATTTTAGCCACTGAAGAAAAGAAACAAAGTGGTGTGTCACTTCCTAGTGAACCATTTCTATTTTTAGCGATAGAAATGTTCACAGGTTCAGCATATAATGTTGGTGGAATTTCATTATTTTCTCGTTGGTATATAAACATTACAATATCCGCATCTTGTTCAAGTGAACCTGAATCTCTTAAATCTGTGAGAGATGGAGCAAATTTCTTTTTCTCTTTTGCTCAGTCTCTACTCATTTGAGAAAGTGCAAAAACTGGAATCTCTAGCCCGAGAGCTAATTTTTTAAGTTCACGAGAAACAATGCAAGCTTGCTCGTATTTTGTTGAACTATATTTTGCTGTGCTTAATATTTGGATATGGTCAATAAATACAGCACGAACAACGACTTTGTTTTCATCTTGGTATTTCAAAATAATTTTAGAAATATCTTCAGCTTTGACGTCAGTACTATCAACCATTACAATTTTGGAATCTTTAACAGTATTAGCGAGTTTAGATCCGAATTTATTATTTAATTCTTCAACAATATTTTGAGAGTTGTAAAAATTTCTCAAAGGGTAAATATGATTAAGAGCAATAGTTTTTTGCAATATCTCACTCGCTGACTGTTCAAGAGATATGAATAAAATTCTCTCATTATCTGCTAATTGTTTATCTATTGCATCCATTACATTAAGAGCAAAAGTTGTCTTACCTGCTCCAGGTCGACCGCCTAAAATAATAAGTTGATTTGGGCGGAGCCCTTGTAATTGATTGTCTATTATGTCAAATCCTGTGTCTTTGATTGTCTTTTTGTTTAGATTGGGGCTTTTAGTTCATTCAGCCCATTCAGTTAAAAAACTTTTTAAATTTATATTATTCATTAAATAAAAAACCTCCAATCGCTTAAGCGTTGGAAGTGTTATAAATCGGTACAGCATTAAATAAAACAGGGGGTGAATTTTTTTCTTGGGTAGGGGATAGACTTCTGATTCACATTGTTCAATTCTGTTTGCTTATTGGTTTCCAATATATATATATATAGAAAATAAAAGTAGATAATTTAATCAAAGATAAGAAATCAAAAATAAATTTATCAAAATTCTTATCTTTTAATGGAGATAAATATGAAAGACAAAAATTTAACAAAAGCTACAAAAGTTATCCTTGTAGCTTCAGGAGCAACAGCAGTTGTTGGTCCTACAATGCTTTTTACAATCTCTGCTGATTTAGGCGACAAAGCAGATGATGTGTTTGAAGCTAATAACGTTATTAATTTACTGAATAACGACGCAAATACTTTGCAATATCGCAATGTTAAATTACTTAACTACGGTAAAAAATGAAAAGATAATGTTTCATTAAGTGATAGCCAAAATGCCGGATTAGTTAAATTTAAACTTGCTGATGTTTTTGATAATGAACATAAAAACTTCAGACAACCAACACCAGCAGAAGCTGAAAAATTAATTCAAGATAAATTGAATGCTGATGGTGAACAAGATTGAAGTTTAGAATTTGAATCTGAAGGATTAATTCAAGGTAATAAATATGCTCTTGGAGATAGAACATATGGAATTGCACTTTCAAATGATCTAGAAATTATTCCTGGTTCAATTAGTTTCAAAATTGATTATCAAGATTTAAATGATATTTCTTCAAGTGGTTTTGCTGATTTATCTAAATATCCTTATGACGCAACAGATTCTGGTGCATTTTTCGTTGTAGCTAATAAAAATGGAAATTATGTCGGAAATAGAGTTAATACAATTGGACATTCATCAGACGGTAGAACTAAGTCTTACAAGGATTTAGGAAGTGTTAACTTTGATTTCAGTAATAATACTAATGTAATTGGAAGCTATGCAACTAATAACCTATCTGATTTAAACCTAGGAAAAGATAAATATGATCCAAAAATAGATGGTATTGAATATGTTGAAAAAAGTGCTACTGATGCTAATAACTTTGTTTTAAGTTCTCTTTTAGATAAAAAAGAAGGTAAATTCGGTTTCGGACTTAGAGACTTAGTTTCATATCAAACTTTAACTAATGAATCAATTAGTAAAAATGTTTTAAGTGATAACTTTGGCTCAGCATTTCTTATTCATTTAGATGATGGAAAAGTTGAATCAACAAAACTAGCTGGAAAAGTTAATATTACATTTAAAACACGTAAAAAAGCTCATGCTTCAAAACTTTATGGTGAAAATAACTCATTTGTTTCGGGTATTTTCAATATAGCTGCACCATATGAAGAAAAAGGGGATGAAAAATATGCGGAATTAGATGATTTAAGAAACACAGCAACACAAGCTACTTATGCTAGTCAAATTTCAGCAGCTACAATAGCACTCGCTTCATATAATCAAGTAAGCAATACTGAAATTGATTTAACAGAAATTGCTAAAGATGATGCTAACTTACCAGAAACCGATTACTTAGTTGTTATAACTGATCAAAATAATCAACCACTTTATTCAAAACACCTTGATTTCCAAAGACTTGAATCTGAAACAAAAGAATACAAAACAAAAATCTTACTTTCTTTAGATGATGCTAAGGAATTTTTAGCAGACTCAAATAACAAGATTTACTTACTTCCTACATTTGGAAAAGAAGATGAAGATGAACAACTTATTGCTTTAGCAAAAAGTGCCTATGCTATGTCTTATGATTCAAAATATGGACAAGAAATGCAATATGATGCTAAGAAAAACGCTTATACAGCTAAAGTTTCTTATGCTTTATCTAAACTTCAAAAAGAAAAGAATAATTTAATCAATAACTTTGATAAATTAGTAAATATTTTTGATGATGAACACTTTAAATCAACAATTACACCAGAACAAAAACAAGCACTTATTACAGCAATTAGTCAAGATTTAAATCCACATGATTTCTTTGATAAATTATTTATAAATATTAAATCACAAAAAACATTACCTACAAATGATCCTGAAACGGTTACAGTCATTGAACAACAAGAAAAAGCTATAGCCTTTTGACAAAATACAATTTCACTTGTTAACTCAACAAATATTCAAATTGCTGAAGTTAATAAACTTCTTCCTGAAATTAAAAATAAATTAATATACCAAGCTTCTAGTGAAACTAATAAGAAACTTTATGATGAATTAATTGAAAAATATAACCAAGCAATTAAAAACACATTGCCTGTCTTTGTTATTAACAATAACGACATTAAAAATGATACTATTACTGGACCATATTTCTATGATAATCCAGAAAAATCAGTTAATTTCCCAATTGAAACCAATGTTTCTAAGATTGATCAATTATGTGTTGAAATTTTAGATTACAAATATTTAGATGGAATTAGTAACGTTATTGAAAAACAAATCAAGAACTCAAAATTCTTATCTAATTCAGCAAAACTTGAAAAAGTTAAAACTCTTAAATTAGAACAAACTTCTCAAACTGACTTTGCAAATAAACAACCTGAAAGCATTTTAAGAGCTGAATTACATTCTCTTTATGTTGAAGAATTAGGTGAATTAGAAAGAAATAAACCTACAGGTGTAACTGAAGATGAATTTAAAGCAATTTATAATGCAATCAATGAAAACAATGATATCAATGCACAATTTGATGAAAATATTTATCTCGCTTCATTAAAACTTAGAAAAATACAAGATGTTAAGAATTTAAACAATATTTCACAAGAAATAAAAACTGAATTTGTAAAAGAAATAACAAAAGCACAAAATGAAGCAGAAATTAATTCTACTTTTACCTCAGCTAATAATGTATCTAAACTTGCATTCATATTAGCTCAAAAAGTAGCTCAAGCTAAAGATATCCAAAGCAGAAATGCTTTCCGTACTTTAAGTCAAGATCAAAAAGAACAATTTAATAATTATCTTGCTCAAGGGTTAAATAGACTTGAAAATGATTCTGAGTCAAATACAAAAGAAGCAAGTAAATTACAAGATGCTATTAAAGCATTAGAAAATGCCTTTGCTTTATGTAAATGATTAAATAAAAACCTTAATGAATTTAAATATGAAGCTGAAATGCAAATTCAAAATGTACCTTGACTTGCTCCATATCACTTTAAAACTTTAATTAAAAGAATTAGACAAGCGCAAGATACTAACACAATTGAAGATGTATTAGCTGATATAGATGAATTCAAATCACTTGAATTAAAACTTAAAGCTCATTACTCAGATTACAAATATAATCAATACTTAGAAAAATATATTGGTATAGTTAATGCTATTAATACATATGAATATCTTTACCAATTACCAGATTTCCAAATCTTATTTGATAAAGCTAATCCAAATAGTGATGATAATAAATTTAATAGAAAAATAGAAGAATTTAAAAATTGAAATAAAAGTTTCACAGATGAAGAATTCTTAAAAATGATAGATTCATATGCGGTATATGTTGATATTTGAGCTGGTTATTCAGATGGACAATTAGAATCATATTATTTCTGAACAGCACCAGACGGAAAAATACAACATATTTATGGTGATGATACTCTTGGATATTATATTGCTGAATTTATGCAAATAATGTCACTTGATCCTTTAACAAATGAATTTGATGAGACAGCAGTACGTCCATGAGCAAGAGGCGGTTATGGTGATTCTTGTCCCGCTTTCCCAAATCCATTTAGCCGCATATTACAAGAAACTGGATTTAGATTTGATATTTCTCGTTATACAAGTGGAATTCATCAAAATGATGATGAATCCAAAAAGCTTAAATCAAAATTAGAAAAAGAAAAGGATTGAATTAGAGAACTTGGGTTATGAAGCCATTCTCAAAACCTAGTATTTATTAAAGATATAATTAAATTATCAAATCCAGAAGCTAAAAAACAAATGCTTATAGCTGCTCAATATCAAGATGAACTTGAAAAAGCGCTTAAAGCTATTTTGGATTACAATGATAACTTTGTAAATAATAATGAAATTAATAAATACACTGTTTTAAGTGCATTAAATTACACTAATGCAATTGAAGCGCTTCAAATCCAAGCTTCAATTGGAAATCGTGAAGAATTTGTAACTAAGAAATTACCAGAATACATTGAAAAATTACAACAAGCCCTTGCAAATGTCGCAGATGCTAAAAATAAACTTTTAGTAATTTCTGAAGCTGAGCCCGAAAATAAAGATGCCGAACTCGTTGAATTAAATAAAAAAGCTAAAGAAACATATGAAAAATACGGTATAAGAAAATGAGGATATTTTGTTTCATTAGATAATGAGGGAGTAGCTAAACTTATTAAAGAAAAATTTCCAGATTATCGAAGAGAAAAACAATTCAAGTATGCAATAGGCACATTTTCTAATATGTGATCTGTTTTAAATGATTATTTTGAATTCCCGGATCGACTTAAAGCAGAACAAAAAGAAATGTTCAAAAATCCAGATAAATTAGCTAGCTTCTTGCATAATGGAATTGATGCCTTTACTAAACTCTCAGGATATATAATCCTTGAAATGCGGGCAAAATACGGTGATAATTTAGTTTGAGACAAAGAAACAAATGACGAAGCTGAATTCATTCACGATGTATTAAATCAACCAATTGCTTGAAATATTTCAGAAGGCGATGAACATAACTTAACTACTGATACTGGACTTTTCCTAAAATACTTATTAAAATACAATAAAGAAAGAAAAAGTGCTTTATCTAAAGCTGCTGAAAAAATTGAAACTGAATTCACAAGTATTAAAGGTAAATTAGCTGAATACTTTATTGAAATCTTAAATAATGGTTACACAACTTCTAATAAATTTGTTGATGGTGGAAGATTAGCAATTGATATTGATAGAGGTGATGTAGCAGATGATTTTGATAGAACCGATCAATATGTAGATACTCGCATTAAAACTAAAGAAGAGCTCGATAGTTTTATGTTTATTGTTTCACAATATAAAGATGTTTTAGAACAATTGCAACAAGATATAACAAAAGCTGATGTATTACTTAAGGATGTTAAATATCTTAATGCTGATAAATCAGCTAAAAAGAATTTCCTTGATGCAATTAGTAACATTAAACAATATCAACACTTCATGGAAACATTAGATGCTGCGATTGAATTTAATTCATATTTGACTCAATTAGAACAAGCACATGCAGCATATGTAAGTGCTAGTGAAGCTTTAAATGGTCAAGGAAGACTTGAAAGAGAAATTCCAGAATTAAATAAACAACTTAATATCAGTCTTGATCAATTCACGGACAAACAAAAAGAAGTTGTAACAAGCAAAGTTGCACAAGCTAAAAACTTTGAAACTATTGAAGATATTCAAAATATTGCAAGCAGAATTAATTCTGCTCTAAAACAAGCTAAAGAATTACTTGAAAGTTTAAAACAAATTAAAACAACAACAAATTACAAACTTGCAAGTGAAACTAACCAAAATAAATTCAATACTGCTATTGAAAAATTACAAAACATTATTCTTGATGATAATATTTATGAAAAAGAAACTCAATTAAGTAATACAGTAGCTTTAATTAGTAATGCTGCAGAAATGCTAAACGGAGATGATAATTTCAATAATAAAAAGCTTGATTTAATTAATACAATTAATAATTCATTATTTAATAAAGCTCAAAGAAATAATTTAATTACTCAAGCTTTAAATGCTACTAGTCAAAATATTTCAAACCTTAAATATGAAGTAGATGCTTTAAGAACAAATCTTGACATCTTAAGAAAAGGTTTTGAATTATTCAACCAACAATATGCAAATAATATTGCTTACATGAATGCTTCGGACCAACAAGCTAACAAGCTTAGAGATATACTTGAAACTGTAAGAAATGTTTTAAACAATCAATCTGACAGAAGCGTTGCAAATAAAGAATCTGAAAATGCAAATTATTTAACTGCTGATTCAATTCAAAAGCTTGGAAATGAATTAAGCGCAGCAATCTCAGGTTTAGATGGTGTAACTAATACTAATAGAATAATTGATGAACTTAAGAAAGAAATTTCAAATTCAAACTTAAATGAAGAAATTAAACAATCTTTAATTAACAAAATTAATCAAGATAACTTTAGAAATATTGATACAGAATTTAGACAAGTGCTTGATATCCTTAATAGAGTAAAAGCAACAAATACTGATTTATTAGCATTAATTAATGATCCAAGCTTAAATGCTTATGTTTCAGATGAATACAAAGATATTCATGCAAGTTTAATTGATAAATTAAATCAACAAACTAAAGAAACTGAAAAACTTTCTTCAATTGCTGTATATGAAAACAATATTAATAAAGTTTTATCTCAAATTAATCTAAATGCTACAAAAGCTCGCATGTCGGCTAGTGCAAATAAAGCTTGAATAACTCAAAGATTGCAAAATATTAAACCTTCATTAAGTGAAGAAAAATTCAATGATTTACAAGATATAGTTTCAAAAGCAACTAGTTTAAATCAAATTCTTGGTGCTTTTGCTCAAACTAATAAAGAAATTGCAGATGAATTAGCAAAAGCAATTGCTCAAGGAATTGCGCAATTAAATGCAGCTAAATTAGAAAATGTATCTAATATTCAAAAAGATTTCTATGCAAGCTTAATTCAAGGAACGTTTAATCCAAACAAAATTGCTGCATTTGCTGCTGATGTAAATGAACTTGATGAAGTAATGAAGAAAATTAATATTGAAATAAGTCGAAAAGAATCACTTAAAAAAATAATTGAAGATTTCAAAGAATTAGAAAGATCATTAATACATAAAGAGCACCCAGAAATTTGATTTGAAGACAGACTTCGAATGGAAGTTTTTGCTAGTCATGCACAAGATTTTGCGAATGAGTATTTGACAGCAATTAATAATGCTGAAACTACTATCAAATCTAAAGAAAAAAATAAAGAATTAATAGATTTAGAGGAAGCTAAATCAATATTATCTGGAATCGAAGAACATAAAGACAAATTAATGAAACATCTAAACAATGCTTACTATAGGGAAATGCTAGAAAAAAACAAATCCCTTACAAGCGGTCAGAAAAAAGTTCTCCTAGCTGAATTAGATAAAATCCATTTCTTTGATGAAAATAATTTATTAAATATTAATGCTATTTTTCAAGGAAATGAATGATATAACAAATATCACGATCTTAGTTGAAAAATGTCTATGATACGCGAAGACTTACCAAAAGCATATGAAGTAAGAAAAACACTTAAATACATCCATGCAACTGTAGGAACTAAAGAAGAACCAGGCATAAAAATGTTATTTGATAATGTGATATCAGAATCTGAAAAAATAATTCAAGACGATTCTGAAGTTATAGATTATAAATTCATTTCTCAATTAGCAATGAACTTACGATATTATCCAACGGACCTTGATGGTCTTACAAACTTACAAAATGCTATTTATGAAGAAATTAAAAAATCATATCTTAATCCGCAACAAAAAGATTACTATACGTGATTAATAATCTTACCTGCGTTTGTAATAGACTTTGAAGAAAATCACAGAAGTGATTTTGATAAATTAAATCAAAAAATGAAAGAAATCAAGGAATATGTTAAAAATATCCCTGAAAATCTAACGAGTTTATTTAAATATACTCTTGCTGATGATGATAAGAAAAAAGCATATGATGCTGCTAAGGTAAATATAGATAACTTAATCAGTGATAAATGAGATAAAGATGGTCGTGAACATAACTACGATTATGCTAAAGCTGAAGAATTTTACTCAAAATACAAAGCAACTTATGAAGCTTTAAATGGAAATAAAAAGATTGAAGATAAACAAAAAGAAGTAATTGATAGATTTAAAGACTTAAAATACCTTTCAGTTGCTCAAAAAGAAGCTTTAACTACACTTGTAAACTCAAAACAAACTATTGAAGAAATTGCTGCTGTTGATACACAAGCTTCTGAATTAAATGAAGCAATGAAATCACTTCAAGAAGTTGAAACTGATGCTATTGCTTACAAAGTAAATAATAATTACAAATTTGCTGATGCAGATAAGAAAACAACATTTGATAATTTACTTTCAAGCCTAGATGAAGAAAGAAAACAACCTAAAGGTATTAAATCTATTGTAGTTGCTGATATCAATTCGAAAGCTACTGATATTACAAATGCTAAAAATGCTTTAAATGGTGAAAATAACCTTGAAGCAGCTAAAAAAGCAATTGATGCATTACAAAACCTTTACGATGGTGAAGCAAGTGGATTTAAATCAGAATTAATTATCCAAACTTCTAAAGCTGGTTTAGATGAAGTAGTAAAAAGAGCTAAAGCTAAAGATGCTGCTAACTTAGCTGAAAATGCTGCTAGATTAGAAAAAGAAATTAGAAAATTAACTCAATTAACTACAATTCAACAAGATGATGCAATTGATACAATTAAATCTCTTGATACTATTGCAAAACAAAATAATGAATTTACTTCTAATGTTACACCACTAGCAAGTTCAATGTCAACATTAAGAAATGCTATTGGAAAACAATATGATGATACAAAAGCTTCAAAAGACTACTTATCAGCACCTGAAAAGAATAAAAAATCATATGATGCTGCTGTTAAGGAAGGAAAAGATGCTATTGCAAATGAAACAAAAGCTAATGTTTTAAGAAAAGCTAAAGTAGATGAAATTAATGCAAAAATTGCAGCAGCACTTGATTCATTAGATGGAAACGAAGCATTTGATAAAGAAAAAGCAGAGTTAGATAAATATGTTGCACACGCTGCCTTAACTAAAGGTCAAAATGCAAAACTTAAATCATTATATGAAAATGCAAAAACAATTGCTGAATTACATGAAGTAAAAACAACTGCTGAAAAATTAATTAATCAAATGCAATTACTTAGAAGTGAAATCATTTCAAGCAAAGCAGTTAAAACAACAGCGGATTACTTATATGCAAATGAAACTACAAAATCACCATTTGATGTAGCTCTTACAAATGCACTTGCTGCTATTGAAGATAGTTATGAAGTTATTGTTGCAGACACAATTAATTCATTACATACAACACTAGCATCAACTAGAAAAGCTCTTGATGGAGATGAAAAACTAGCTCAAGAAAAACAAGCTCTTAAAGATTTAATTAATAATGCAACCTCAAGATTAAATGCGAAACAAAAAGCCGATCTTATTAGTGAAGTTGATGCTGCTACATACCTTACAATTGCACAAGTATCAACAAATGTAAAAGCTTACATTAGTTCAATGCAAGGATTATGAAACTTACATAATGATTACATTAATTTAACTAAAGTAACTGAAAGCATTAAATATACTGAAGCTAGTCAAGAATTTAAACAAGCCTATGATTCTGCTATAAAAGCAGCTGGAGATTTACTTGTTTCAACTAGTGAAAAATCTACACCAGAAGAAATTGATACTTTAAAAGCAAAATTATTAGCTGCATACAATGCTTTAAATGGTCAAAAAGTTGTTGATGATCAATTGCAAACCTACAAAGCTGATTTATCTCAATTTAAAGCTCTTACAGCTGCTCAAGTAACTTATGGTGAAAACATGCTGCAAAAAGCTGCAAAAGTTTCACTTGCTCAGTTAACCCAAGATTACAACACAATTAAATCAGTAAATGATGCTCAAGCTACATTGCTTACATATCTTACAAAAGAAGCAATTGATAGTATTAAACAATCACAAGCTTACAAATTATCATCAAGCCAATTACAACAAGCTTATGATTCATCTATTGCTACAGCTCAAAGTTGATATGATGCTCAAAACACTATAACAACAAATGAACAAGCAATAGCTAAAACAAAAGCTATTACAGATGCGATTGATGCTTTAAAACATGCTGTAAAAGATTTCGAAGATAAAAAAGCTCAATATATCTTAGATGTTGATACATATACATACTTAAATGCAAAACAAAAACAAGTAGCAAAAACAGCAGCTGCAAATATTAATTCTTGAGATGAATTAACAACAGCAAAAAATAATTTATCAGCATTAAATAATTCAATGCTTACAATGATTAATACAATTGCAGATGCTAAAGGAACTCCAAGCAATGTTGCAAGTGGTGTAAAACAAGTTAAATTTGAAGATTCAGTATTTAACAGTACTAAATACATTGATGCAACAGACAACAGTGCATATACTAACTTAGTAAATAAATGAGAAGGCATTGTTGATTTAAATTCTCAAACAGATGCAACTAAAGTACAAGTAGATGCTGCTATTGAAGAAATCAAGAGACTTGAAGGACTTCTTGATGGTGTTGCTAAGAGAGATGAAGTAATTAAAGATCTTTTAAATAACTTTAAGCTTAATAAGTTTGAGCACTTAAACAATGCACAAGTAACTCACTTTACTGGATTAATTTCTCAAGCTAAAACTATTGCGAAAGCAAATGAAATTAATTCACAAGCTTCAGCAGTTAATACCCAAATGGGTCTAATTAAAGAATTATTAAGTAAGAAATCAACTGCTGCACTTGCAAATGATGCTAAATACAAATATGCATCAGCAACTTCAAAAGCTACATATGAAGCTAAATACAATGAAATTTCAACTAAAGTAGCAAACGATAATTTAAGTGTTAGCGATATTAATGAACTTATTAAACAACTTAATGCTGCATATGATGCATTAGATGGAAGCCAAGAACTTATTGATCATAGAGATCAACTTACAGCTGATTTAAGCAAATTAGAATACTTAACACCAAAACAAAGAAAACACTATGAAAATGAAATTAATAAAGTTTCAAATTCAAAAGAATTAATGGATTCTAAATATGCTTTAGCTAGTGCACTTAATGAACAAATGAAAGAATTAAGAGCTCAAATTACCAAAGCTGAAGCTATTAAAACAAAAATTGAATACATTAATGCTTCAACAACTAATAATGGAGTTAAAGGAACTAAGGAAGCCTTTGAAGATGCCTTATTAATTGCTAATAATATTAAATCTGATAAAGTCCTTGAAACAGATGCTAGTGTAGTTGCAACAGATGCAAATGCTCTTAAAGAAGCAATTAAAGCTCTTGATGGAAGAATTAGATTTAACCAAGCTAAAGAAAAATTAATTAATGATATTGAAACTTCAATTCTTAATAATGCTCAAAAAGCTGCTTTAAAAGAAAAAGTAAATAAAGTAACTGATGAAACTTACACACAATTAGATTCTATTAGAGAAGAATTTACTACTTTAGTAAGTTCAATGCAACAACTTAAAGATGAAGTAGTTAAAATTCCAGCTGATTTAGAAACTAGTGTAAATTACTTATGAGCTGAAAATAAAGCAACATACAAGAATGCGAAAACAGCCGCTGATACAGTGCTTAATAAAACTTTAGGTGAAAATAAATCAGCTGCTCAAGTAGATGCTATTAAGCAAGACCTTATTGATCAATACGCTAAACTTAATGGAAATGCAATGCTTAACCTTTACCGTCAAACAGCTAAAGCTAAAGTTAAAGCTACAAGCCTTCCAAATAGTATTAAAAATGCTATTTGTGGTGTAATTGATACTTTAGAAACTAAAGACAGTATTGATGAACAAGTAACTAAAGCTCAAAAATTAGCTAAAGCTAGTGAAGATTTACTTGCAACAATTCAAAAAGCTGACACATTAAAAACAACAAATGATTACCTTGCTGCAAAAACTGCGGATAAAACTACATTTGATACTGTATTAAATACAGCTAAAGCAAATTATGTAAATAATGAACTTAAAGCTGATGCTACAGAAGCAAAACTTGTTCAAGATAAAAATGATCTTGAAGAAGCTATGAGTAATCTTAAAGCTCAAAGTAAGGAATTTGTTGATGAAAAACTTAAAGCAAATGATGTTATTTTAGCTGATAAATACTTAAATGCTGGTCAAAAAGCTCACTTCAAGGACCTTATTAATTCAGCACAATCTTCAGAAAGTATTGCAACAATTAAAACAACTGCAAGCAATACAAATGATAAGATGCTTGAACTTTACAACAAGATTGCTGATGTTATTGCAACTCAAGAAAACCTTCCTGAAGGTATAAAAGATGTTAAACTTGCAGATGCTATTATTTCACAAGTTAAATATCTTAATGCTACAGCAGCTAAGAAATCTGCTTTAGATGATGCAATTTCAGAAGGTCAAAAAGTTGCTAAAGTAACTTCAAATGTAAATGCTGATGTAAATCAAATTACTAAATTAATTTCTGCTATTGACTCAGCAATTAATGCGCTTGATGGTCAAAATAGAATTGATGAAGCTATTAAGAAATTTAACTTAGATATCTCAAAACTTACATACCTTAATGTTGCTCAAAAAGAATACATTAATACTCAAGTAGCACAGGCAACTTCAAATGATGCTATTAATACAATTTATCAAGCTGCTGTTGAATTAAATGACTCAATGAAATCACTTCATGACCTTATTTCTGATACTGCAGTTGAAAAAGTAACAATAACACATGATTACATTGAAGCTGATGAAACATTCAAAGCAGCATATGATGGTGCAATTAACCAAGCTAAACCAAGATATCAAGGTGAAAACTTATCAAATAAACAAGTACAAGATATTGTTATAGATATCAAAGCTAAAATAGCTGCTTTAAATGGTGATGAAAAACTTCAAAGTGCTATTGCAAGTGCTGAAAGCACAATTAAAGCTAAAGCCTACTTAACAAATTCACAAAAAGATGCTTTAATAAAAGAAGTTAAGAAAGCTAAATTAATTGCAGAAGTTTCTGGAGTGCTAGCGCATGCTTCTAGTCTAGATACTGCAATGCAAAAACTTAGAGGTGTTATCCCACAAGCTAACCTTGCAAAAGCAACAAATAATTATGCATATGCTTCAGCTAAAGTAAAATCAGCATTTGAAAAAGCTCTTGAAGCTGCAACAAATGCTATAGTAGAAACATATTCAGTCACTGATGTAGCTAAAGTACAAGCTATTGCTAAAGAACTTCAAAAAGCTATGGATGCATTAGATGGAGATAAACAATTTAGCCAAGCTAAAAATGCTCTTCTTGATAAAATTAATACTTCACATCTAAATAATGCTCAAAAAGATCACTTTAGAACTAGAGTAAATGCGGCAGAAACCACATTAGCAGATTTAAGTACAATAGAAACTGATTTAGATAACTTAGATGTTTCTATGGTTGCATTAGACAAAGCTCTTAAAGCAGTACTTGCTAAAGAAAAAGCTCAACCTAATAAACTTGCTTGAGCAGATAATGCTAAAGAATACTTATTTAGAAAAGATAGAGCAAGCAAAACATTAAATCCAGAACAAGGTGAAAACTTAGATAAAGCATCAGTTGATAAAACAGCTAGATTATTAGATGAAGAATTTGAAAAACTTAATGGATTAGAAAAATTACAACAATACCGTGATGCTGCTAAAGCTAAAGTAAATACTACAAGCTTACCAGAAGCTATAAAAGATATTTACAACAATGAGATTGATTCTCTTGATACTAAAGAAGGAATTGATGCTCAAGTTAAATTAGCTCAAGATCTTGATGCTGCTGTAACTGATACAAAAGCTGCAATGTCTGAAGCTCAAAACCTTAAAGTAACAGATAAATACAGCAAAGCGACAGCTGAAAGTAAACAAGCTTTAGATAGTGCTTTAAGTGAAGCTGAAACATTATTTGATAAGAATAAAGATGTTAAATCAACTACAACAGTTGAGCAACTTAAATCTGCTGCAAGCGCAATAAGAAAAGCAATTAGCAGTTTAGAAGCTGAAATTCATGATGTTGACACACTTCGTGAACAAGTAGACGATTTCATTAATAAACTCCCATACTTATCAGATACACAAAAAGAAAAACTTAATAAGAAATTAAGCACAGCTACAACTAAGGCTCAAATTGCTCAAATTAAAACTGATACTGTTGAATTAAACAATGCTATGAAGCTTCTTAGAGAAGCTCAAGGTACAATAGCTACAACTAAAGCTACAAATAATTACAAGTATGCAACAAAAGCTATTAAACAAGCTTATGATACAGCTGTAACAAATATTGAAACAGCTAAAGATGCTGATTATCCTTCAATTATTACAAGTGAAATTACTAAATTAACAACTGATTTAACTAGTGTAGTATTAGATGGAGATAATAATTTACAATCCGCAAAAGATAAAATTGCTAAACTTCAAAACATTTCTAAAGAACAAAAAGATAAGTTCCTTGAAAAAGTAAATGATGCTTTAGATAATGAAGAACTTATTACAATTGTTAACTTAGCTCAAGGAATTGATGCTAATATGAAACTTCTTAAAGAAGCAAAAGTTAAAGCTGATGCATTAAAAGTTAGAGTTTCAAACCCAGAAAACAAAGCTGTTCCTCACAAAGAAACACAAGTAACTGAATTAGCACAAACATTCTTAGCTTATGAAGCTCAAACTGTTAAAGCAAATGAACTTATTGCGCTAGAAGACTTAAGTCAATCAGCTCAAGAACTTGATAAAGCTGTAAAAGACTTACAAATAACAAATACTAAAGCTCAAAAATTAATTGATGATGCAAACAATGAACTTGAAGCATTAATTAGTAAAGTAGTTGTAAAAGAAAATCCTTCAACTGAATTAGCTGCAAGTCTTAAGAAAGCTCAAGAATTACTTGCTCAAGCTAAAGTTGAAAATTCATCAACTAAAGTAATTGATGTGCTTGAAGTAACATTTAAACTTTCAGTTGACTTTAGAAAAGAACCAATCAGAGACGCCCTTAAAACTATTCCTGATGAACTTAAGAAAAATCCAGACTTCAAGAAAAATGTTCTTGATCCAGTAGATGATGTGCTAAAAGATCCAGATCCTAGCGATGATGATATTGATAAAGCAATCAAGATTATTGATGATGGTATTAAGAAGAAACCAATCTACGATAAAATTGATGAAATCGATAAAGATAGAGACAAGGATAAAGAAAAACCTGGAGATGGAACAAATCCTGATGATAAGAAACCAGGAGACGGAACAAATCCAGACCAAGGTGACAAAGATAAACCAGGAACAAATCCTGATGATAAAGAAAAACCTGGAGACGGAACTAAACCAGATCAAGGTGACAAAGAAAAACCAAGTGATGGAGATAAGGATAAACCAGGAACAAATCCTGATGATAAAGAAAAACCAGGCGATAAAGACCCAATTGATAAAATAATTGATGAACTTAAACCTGAACTTCCTTACAACCCTGATAAGAAACCTGATCCAGATGTGATAGATAAGCTTATTAAAGATGCAGATAATAAACTTGAACGTGAAAAACTTAGAAAAGTTATTAAGATTGCTGAAGCTATTGCAGAACCTTCAGATGGATTAAAAGATAGACTTAAGGCAGCTAAAGAAATAGTGAATGATAACAGCACTACAACACAACAACTTAAAACAGCAAGAATTAACCTTGAAGAAGAAATTAATAAGAATTCTCTTAGAAACACAATCAAGCAAGCTGAAAAACTTAGAAACAGACTTCTTGGTGAAAAATCTAAGAAACTTAGAGATAAACTTGATAAAGAATTAAATCCTGCTAAAGAAGTTGCTGCTAATGTAAATGCTACAAAACCTGCTATTGATGAAGCTGATAAAAACCTCAAGAGAACTATTGCAGAAATCTTGAAAGAAATCAATAAAGTAACTGATGATTTAAGAAAAGAAATCGATGATCTTAAGAAAACAAACCCAGATCCTAGTGATAAACTTAAAGATACAATTAATGACGTTGACAAAGATCTTAAAAACCCAGATACACCTGTAGATGACCTTGAAAAAGATAAAGATAAACTTAAGGACAGAAAACGTAAGGATGACCTTGATAAGGAAATTGAAAAAGCTCCTGAGCCAAGCAAACCAGTACCAGATCTTCCTCCTGTAACTGATGATTCAAGAAAAATTTCTGATGATCCTAATGTTCCAGATAAGGAAATTGATAAGCAAACAGATAAACAAAGACTTTACAATGCTAAAGTAAATGCAATTAATGAAATTGAAAAACTTCAAAACATTAATAATGCTCAAAAAGCTCAATTAATAGCTGATGTAGTAGATGCAAACAGTATTGCTGAAGTAAATGAAGTTACAAAGAAAGCAAAAGCTCTTGATGCTTCAATGAAAGCTCTTGCTGATTACATCCAAACCATTCCAGCAGAATTAAAAGTTTCACCTATTGTAGCTAAGATATTTACATTATCAGAACCAGGTAAACAAAAAGCTTACTTAGATAACTTTAATACAGCTAATGCTTTAATTAAGAAAGAAAGTGGCCCTGTATACAAAACTAACCTTGCTAGTGAAGTAGATGAACTTAAAGTTGCACTTGAAAAAGCCAAAAATGCTTTAGATGGAACTACAGTAACAAGTGATGTTGAGGACTTTATTGGTAAACTTGCTTACTTATCAGATACACAAAAAGGAAAACTTAAAGATAAATTAGCTCAAGCTACAGCTGGAAGCGTAATTGTTCAAATCAAAGCAAATGCTACTGAATTAAATGATGCTATGAAACTTCTTAGAGAAGCTCAAGTTACAATTCCTGTAACTAAAGCAACAAATAATTACAAATACGCTACACCAAGTGTTAAAGAAAGTTATGATACAGCTGTAACAAATATTGAAACAGCTAAAAAAGCTGATTATCCTTCAATTATTACAAGCGAAATTACTAAATTAACAACTGATTTAACAAATGTTAAATTAGATGGTGAAACAAACTTAAGTAATGCTTTAACAACTATTAGAAACCTTAAGAATCTTTCAGAAGCACAAAAAGCTAAATTCATTGAAAAAGCTAATGCTGCAAATGATTATGAAGAATTATTCAAAGTAGTTAAATTAGCTCAAGGAATTGATGCTAATATCAAACTTCTTAAAGAAGCAAAAGTTAAAGCTGATGCATTAAAAGTTAGAGTTTCAAACCCAGAAAACAAAGTTGTTCCTCACAAAGAAACACAAGTAACTGAATTAGCACAAACATTCTCAGCTTATGAAACTCAAACTGCTAAAGCAAATGAACTTATTGCATTAGAAGACTTAAGCCAATCAGCTCAAGAACTTGATAAAGCTTTAAAAGACTTACAAGCAACAAATACTAAAGCTCAAAAATTAATTGATGATGTAAACAATGAACTTGAATCATTAATTAGTAAAGTGGTTGCAAAAGAAAATCCTTCAACTGAGTTAGCTACAAGTCTTAAGAAAGCTCAAGAATTACTTGCTCAAGCTAAAGCTGAAAATTCATCAACTAAAGTAATTGATGTGCTTGAAGTAACATTTAAGCTTTCAGTTGACTTCAGAAAAGAACCGATTAGAGACGCTCTTAAAACAGTTCCTGAAGAACTTAAGAAAAATCCAGACTTCAAGAAAAATGTTCTTGATCCAGTAGATGAAGTCTTAAAAGATCCAGATCCTAGCGATGATGATATTGATAAAGCAATCAAGATTATTGATGATGGTATTAAGAAGAAACCAATCTACGATAAAATTGATGAAATAGATAAAGACAGAGACAAGGATAAGGAAAAACCTGGAACAAATCCTGATGATAAAGAAAATCCAGGAGACGGAACTAAACCAGATCAAGGTGATAAAGAAAAACCTGATGATGGAACAAATCCTGATGATAAGAAACCAGGAGACGGAACAAATCCAGACCAAGGTGACAAAGATAAGCCAGGAACAAATCCAGATGATAAAGAAAAACCAAGTGATGGAGACAAGGAAAAACCTGGAGATGGAACTAACCCAGATCAAGGTGATAAAGAAAAACCTGGTGATGGAGATAAGGATAAACCGGGATCAAATCCTGATGATAAAGTAAAACCAGGGGATAAAGACCCAATTGATAAAATAATTGATGAACTTAAACCTGAACTTCCTTACAATCCTGATAAGAAACCTGATCCAGATGTAATTGATAAGCTTATTAAAGATGCAGATAATAAACTTGAACGTGAAAAACTTAGAAAAGTTATTAAGATTGCTGAAGCTATTGCAGAACCTTCAGATGGATTAAAAGATAGACTTAAGGCAGCTAAAGAAATAGTAGATGATAACAGCGCTACAACACAACAACTTAAAACAGCAAGAATTAACCTTGAAGAAGAAATTAATAAGAATAGCCTTAGAAATACAATCAAGCAAGCTGAAAAACTTAGAAACAGACTTCTTGGTGAAAAATCTAAGAAACTTAGAGATAAACTTGATAAAGACTTAAATCCTGCTAAAGAAGTTGCAGCTAATGTAAATGCTACAAAACCTGCTATTGATGAAGCTGACCAAAACCTCAAGAGAACTATTGCAGAAATCTTGAAAGAAATCAATAAAGTAACTGATGATTTAAGAAAAGAAATCGATGATCTTAAGAAAACAAACCCAGATCCTAGTGATAAACTTAAAGATACAATTAATGACGTTGATAAAGATCTTAAAAACCCAGATACTCCTGTAGATGATCTTGAAAAAGATAAAGATAAACTTAAGGATAGAAAACGTAAGGATGACCTTGATAAGGAAATTGAAAAAGCTCCCGAACCAAGCAAACCAGTACCAGGACTTCCTCCTGTAACTGATGATTCAAGAAAAATTTCTGATGATCCTAATGTTCCAGATAAGGAAATTGACAAGCAAACAGATAAACAAAGACTTTACAATGCTAAAGTAAATGCAATTAATGAAATTGAAAAACTTCAAAACATTAATAATGCTCAAAAAGTTCAATTAAAAGCTGATGTAGTTGCTGCAAACAGTATTGCTGAAGTAAATGAAATTACAAAGAAAGCAAAAGCTCTTGATGCTTCAATGAAAGCACTTGCTGATTATATCCAAACCATTCCAGCGGAATTAAAAGTTTCACCTATTGTAGCTAAGATATTTACATTATCAGAACCAGATAAACAAAAAGCTTACTTAGATAACTTTAATACAGCTAATGCTTTAATTAAGAAAGAAAGTGGTCCTGTATACAAAACTAACCTTGCTAGTGAAGTAGATGAACTTAAAGTTGCACTTGAAAAAGCCAAAAATGCTTTAGATGGTGAAGAAATTGATAAGAAGATTGAAACAATCATTGATCAAATTACTCAAAAACTTCCACAAGTAGCTGAAGTAATTAAATCAAATAACTTTATCAACTCACCTACAGCACTTCAAAACAGACTTACACAAGCTACAAATGATGCTAAAGCTCTTGTTGAAAGCTACAATAAACATGTAAATATTAATTCAGACATGTTAAATAAAGTAACTAATGCACTTAAAGATATGACAACATATCAAGCTGAAGTTAATAAATTTAGTGGAGAAAAATTCACTGATAAGAATGGAAAACAAATTCCTGAAATTGTTAACTGAATTGAAAAGAATGCTTCATTCTTAAGTAAAAATGCTACAAGCCAAGCTAAGGATAGATATAATACTACTGAAAGCTTTGTGGCTGCAAATAAAGTTAAAGAAGATATCTTAGCTCAAATTAAATCTCTTAAAGATAAAGCTCAATTAATTGTAAGCGAAATTAAAGATATCTTAAGCTTGCTTCCAGCAAGAAATCTTGATACAAGCAGCAGAATTAGTAATATTGCTAATGTGTTAAATGAAATCAAACCTCAAATTGAAGAAACTTATGCAGATAAACTTCAAAATTCATTTAACAGTGTTCAACGTATTGCCCAATTAAACGATATGTTAAATACACACTTAAATAGCGATATTAATGCTGAAAGCACAAAACAACATCAAAGAGATATGTTATCTCAAGTAGCACAAAATAATTCACATGCAAATGATGTATTTGAAGATTCACTTTCAGATCTAATTGCAAGCAGTTCAGCTAAAATGTCTCAACACATTCAAGATACCATTGATCTTGCAAGACTTCTTAAAGAAGCTAAAAACAAAGAACAATTCAACCAAATTGCAAGCAGATATATTACAAATTATCCAAAATTCAATGACTTATTTACAGCAGTAAATAAAGCGGGATACTTTGATGTATTCGCTTCAGAAGATAAACTTACTAAAGACCAAGTAGCTGCTATGAAATCACTTGCAGCTTCACCAGCTTATAAAGAAGCTGACATGTTGTTCCAAAGCGCAATTAAAACAAATATTGACGCCGTAAGACAAAGTAATCCAGCCTTATGAGCAAGTCTTACAGTAATTGGTGTATTATCATGAATTGGTGCAATGTTCTTATATGTATTCAAAATTAAGAAATAATTAATTAATAGCGTTCCGAGCAATCGGGGCGTTATTTTTGACACTCTATATATTCACAGCTATGTCTAAGGCTTATTTATCAATCAATGATTCAGAAAATTTTAAATTGAATAATGCTAAAAATATGAAACTATTACTTACAATAAGGTAAAATTTTTATATGGATTTAGATAAAATACAAGAAAAACTTAATAATGTACCAAATGCTTCTGGTGTTTATTTATGAAAAAATGAAAAAAATGAAGTTATTTATGTTGGAAAAGCTAAAAGGCTTTATAAAAGATTACAACAATATTTAAAGGGTTCAATTAATTCTTATAAAACTTCTAAAATGATGCAAGAAGTAAGTGATTTTGATTTTTTTATCACTAATAATGAGACTGAAGCTTTAATATTAGAAAAGAATTATATTGCACGATATAATCCACCTTATAATTTAAAACTCACTGATGATAAAAGATATCCTTATATTTGTGTGCAAATAGCAAAAAATGCTGAATTAAAAATATCTTCAGTATATCGCTTATCACCTTATAGCAAAGATACTTTTTACTATGGACCATTTCCATCTAATACTCATTTTAAAGAATTACTGGATGTCTTACAAAGAATGTTTATGTATGAAAATGGTTTAAGAATAGCTAAACCAATTTATGCTGAGTCAAAATTTAAATTTAATCAAGTAGTAGATATTTTAAAATTTCAAGATATGGAATTTTTAAATAAACTAATACAGCTTCGGGATGCAGCTGCAAGTAATTATAATTTTGAATTAGCCGCTACTTATCGTGATGCGTATAATGTTTTAAATCAAATTAAGCAGCAACAACTTGTTGAATTAAAATCTTATAAAGATATTGATGTTTTTTCATTTGAAACCCAAAATAATGCTGTTTCAATTCAAAAAGTATTTTATCGTTACGGAGTGCAAATTGAACATGAAAATCAGTTCCATGTACTTAATATTCCAGTTGAAGAATTTATTGTTAATTATCTAGAAAGTTATTATGAAAATAATCAAATACCGCAAAGTATTTTGCTTGATTATAACTATAATGAAATTGAATTTACTAACGCAAAATTAGCCCAAAAAGTACAATTCCCTATTGCTGGAGTAATGAGAGAAGTAGTCGAACTTGCTAATTTAAATAATAAAACAAAAATAACTACTAATTATAAAGAGTGAGAAGCTAAAAACACTACGTTAGAGCAAACTTGAGGCGAATTAGAAAAGCTGCTAAATAATGGAAATAAAATTAGTTCTATATTTATTTTTGATAACTCGCATTTTGCTTTATCTGCTCCAGTGGGGGTAGCAACTTGTTGAGAAAATGGTTTTCAAGTTAATCCTAAAAGTTCATATTTTAACCATGCACAAGAGTTTGAAGCTATGAATAAGCATTCAGATTTAGAGTTAATGTATTTAACTATAGCTAAATTTATTCAAAGAAATGCTTTTATGCTAGATAAAAATACTATTTTTATTGTTGATGGATTTATACTGCAAATCCAGCAAGCTTTATATGCGCTAAAAGAACAAGGAATTGATTATATTAAAGTCTATGGCTTAGTTAAAAACGAAAAACACCAAACTAAATATTTAATTAATGATCAAGATCAAATATTACCAATATCTCAAAGTGCTTTTAATTTACTTGCTAACATGCAATATAGTGTGGATCGTTATGCTAAAAATATGATGAATAAAAAATATACTGCTGATTCAAGAAATAACTCATTAACTCAAATTAAAGGAATTGGAAAAGTAACTGAAGAAAAATTATTATTACATTTTAAAACTTATCAAGCAATTAAAAATGCTTCATTACAACAATTAGCTGAAGTAATTGATGAGAAAAAAGCCAAAATTATTTATGAAAATTATTGTGTCAAATAAAAACAGTAACCATTGTAGTTACTGTTCTTTTTGACTTATTATTTAGATTTTTTTTCAAGTCTTCTGTTGAATCTGTCGATTCTACCTGTTGCTTTAACTTGAGCTCTTGTTCCTGTGTATACAGGGTGACAACCTGAACAAACGTCTACTGAGAAGTTAGGTCTAACTGATTTGAATGTGAATTTCTTTTGACATGTTGAGCATGTAGCTTCAACTGTGTGGTATTCTGGGTGAATGTTCTTTTTCATAATAATTCTCCTTAGCCTTAGTTACTATTTTGAGTAGAACTCAACAACTAATGCATCCTTGATTTCTGGGTGAAGTTCATTTCTTTCAGGTAGACGGTCTAATTTAACTGTAAAGTCTTTTCTTGTTAATCAAGCTGATGCTTGACGTTCTTCCATAGCTTCTAAAATTTGTTTGTTTGTTCTTGATTTTTCTTTAAGAGTAATTTCTGATCCTACTGAAACAACCATTGAAGGGATGTTAGCTTTGTGTCCGTTAAGCACGAAGTGGTTGTGGTTAACTAATTGACGAGCTTGTCTACGTGTTGTAGCAAATCCAGCTCTGTAAACTAAGTTATCTAAACGTGTTTCTAATAATTGAAGCATGTTTGTCCCTGTGATTCCTTTAGCTTTAACAGCTTTTTGGAATACTTTTTGAAGTTGTTTTTCATTAACACCATATAAGTGTTTTACTTTTTGTTTTTCGTATAAGTGTAATCCGTATTCAGATAATTTTACTCTTTTGTTTCCGTGTTGTCCTGGAGCGTAAGTTCTTTTCTTACCTTTAGCAAATTCTTTTCCTGATTCAAGAATAGAAAATCCTAAACGACGTGATTTTTTAAATACAGGTCCTGTGTATCTTGACATAGTTTTTCCTCTTTCTGCATAATTGAGAGGGTTTATTTCTAACTGGATAAGTTTAACTTAATGTTTTCGGTTAAGCAGCTAACTTACTTGCAATAAAGACTCGTTAAATTTATTTACCAATCATAATAAACTGCTGTTTTTATGCTTTTTAATTTTATCAAAATAAGACTAATAAGAAAATAGTTATTCAATAGTTTTATCCCTATGTAGTAGAGGTGTATATTTTAAACTTTAAAACTGAATAAATTTATTTAATTTTAAAGAGATATTTATATAATTTTATAAGTTAAAAATACGGAGGAAAATTTATGCAATTTAACTTAATGAAAAATCAAAATAAATTGATAAATACAATGTGTTATATATATATATATATATCAGAGCAAGAAAATAATTTAAACATACTAAATATTTTCTCTCCGGATAATAATCCAATATTTATACATAACGACAATAATAGTAAGGTATTTTGGAACAAAATCATAGCGAATGGTTATGGTTGTGTTTTTTCATTCAGAAATAATATGAAATATAGAGGATTAAGATATGTTTCAAAAATAAAAAAGCTAATCCTAAATTTCTTAGATAAGAATAATAAAATTAACTGAAATGAAAAAATTAAACTAGCTAGTGCAAAAATGCAAACTTCAAAATATGTTGAACAACATCAACTTACATATAAAAATTTTGTTCTAAAAGAAATTATTAAGAACAACTTAGAATTTAATAATGATTTAATCTTTGACATTGATAAAGTATCAGATATTGTTGCTGATGAATATTTTGAAAAATTCTTAAAAGATTTAAGTTCTTGTAGAGAATTTATGGTTACCCTATTAGATAATGCTAACAAACGTAAATGACTTACAAAAACACTGATAGATAAACCGAGTTCATGAGTACCTGTTTATAAGAATTTTTGTGTAACTGTTACTGGGCTTAATAATGCAGTTTGAAAAACCAATTCAGTTTCATTATTTTTTGAAATTGAGGCTAGCTATACAGGAAGACACATTCAAGTAACAGAATTAAACTTAGAATCACATTGTGTTTGAAGACTAAAATTATCAAGAGTTGAATTCATTGATTTCTATGATTTATCTTCAGAAGATCCGACATTTATGAATTTTAAAAATTCATCATTAGATTTTAGACCTGCAGACCTTAATAAACATTCTCTATATTCTGATGATTATCAGCAATATACTGAAATTTCACCAAAGGATTTTCTTTTTGGGTTTGGTGATTTAATGGATATGAAAAAAGTTGAAATGTCAGAATTAGCAGAAAATGATACTATCTTATATCAACATTATTACAAAGATGTATTTTCTAAAATGACTGAAGAAGATAGAAATAAAATGAAACAAATATCAGAAGGGAATATTATTTATATACCTAATGACAGTAAAATTGAAGATAATCGCTTTAGTTTAGATTCAGAAGATGAAGAAAAAACAAAAATATCTTGAAAAAATTTATATTTAATCACTGAACGAACTTTTGAAACAAATGGTAGACCAATCAATAATATTATTATTTCTGCCTCATCAGAATTTGTAACTGATGGTAATGGTGACAATGCCTTTTCTATAAATTTAGAAAGACAAAATAAAGATGAACCAAAAGATAAATGATTTAATGAAATAAATAAAACTTTTGAAAAAAGAATAAATGGTTTAAATACCAAAATCAAACAAATTGAAGACGAAATAAACAAAAAAATATCTGACAGAATTCAATGTGAAAAAGACATAAAAGCCTTTGAGCAAGATAAAAAGAGAGAAATAAATGCTTTAAACGAAGAATTATTATCTGTCAAGTCAGATATAAAAGAAATTTATGAAAATATAAAGGATATTGATCGGAAATTTGAAGAGCAAATCTTGAAATTAGAAAACATTAAAGCTGAAATTTCTAGCCTTGATAAGGAAGATAAGGATAAATATAATCAACAATTAAATAATTTCAATAAACAAATTTCAGAGATAAAAGAAAAATGTAAGGCAGAAAAAAATATTTTTCAAGAGAATAGAAATCTAAAATCAATCGAAAAAAGAGAAAAAGAGTTAGAAAAAGAAATTAATGCTACTAAAAAAGCTTATGATGAAAAAATTCTTTCAAGAGAGCAAAGAATAAGAGAATTAGAAAAAGATATAAATAGTAATGAAAATAACAAACAATATCTTAATTCATTGCAAAAAAGAAGTGGGGAAATCACTGAATACTTTTCTAAATTAAAGCAGCAAGGAAAAACTAATATTTATAAAATATCAAGTATTAGAAGTAACAAAATTAGAGAAAATCATTCATATAGAATTAAATCTCTTTATGAATTAAGTAAAAAACCAAATGATTCTATTTTAAGGGGAGATAATTCAAAATACAGTTGAATGATTGAATATAGTGACGTAGGTACAAAAACTAAAATTCGTCGTTATAGAATTGCTTATTTAAATTCTATAGATGGTTTTTATAAAAATCCTTATTTAATATCATCGCTTAACTATAATGATTTTGGAATTCAAGTACATGAAACCACTCCTCAAATGCAGCAAATTATCGAAAGATATAAGTTAAATGAAAATCAAAAAGAAACATTTAAAAAATCTTGTTATTTTAGAGCGCTTTACTTCCTTCAAGGTCCACCAGGAACAGGAAAAACTCAAACTATTTGTTCTGTAATTGATTACCAAACACAGAACGATAAAAATGTTGTGGTTACTTCTTCCACACATGAAGCAATAAATAATTGTATGGAACGTTTCGATTCAATAAATAATACAAATCCTAATAATATATTACTCAAATTCGCTAAAACAAATGATGATGAAAAAAATAAAGAAATATTTAATGTTGATAATTTATATAAAAACTTTATAGGAAAAATATACAAGCATATTAATAAAGTTTACTTAAAGAATGATGATTCAGACTTTTCAAATTTTGAAAAATATTATGAAGAGCTAATTCCAATTGATCTGATTTTATTAGTTATGAAGGAAAAAGAGTATTTATTTAAGTTATATAAATTACTTAGAAATAATAATGATGAACTATTAGCAAAATTTAAATCAAGATTTACTTCCTTTGTAGAATTGTTAGACATGAATACTGAATTTGCTGATGAAAAATGGAACATTAATCCAAGTATTGAAGCTATGTTTTCAAATCATTATCCTAAATCAGAAAATAAAAATCAAGGATTAAATTCGTTGATTAGAATGCATGCAAACTATCTTAGTTCAAAAATCAAAAAAATGTTGGATAGTGGTTTTATACCTCTTAAAATAGGTGAACTATTTTCAAAAAATAATTCTAATGAAAAACAAAATCAAATATTTAACAATTTCTATAAAAAATTAGATCTTGAAAATATTCCTAAGTATTCTGAAAAAAATAATGAATTTAAAAAGTATGTTAACAAAAATGATTTAGTAAATGTAATTGGTCTTACCACTACTGCAAAAACGACATTTACAATTCAAGATAATATTGAAAGAGACTTACTTAGTGATTACCCAATTGATTTAACAATAATCGACGAGGTTTCGAAATCAGCAGCTCCTGAATTAATTTCTAGAATTCTTGTTTCTAAAAAAACAATTTTATGTGGAGACTACAAGCAATTACCACCTAATGAACAAATGGATCAAATATTTGTGGAAAAACTTTTAGATGCTTGTGAAACGGATGATCGTTATATTGAAGACCAAACTTTTTTCCAATATATTGATGACAAAATAAAAGAAGAATCAGAATTTGATTCATTAACATATGGGGGTCATCAAGAAGACTGAGACAAGGAACAAAAGGATTATGTTGCTCGTAAGATTAATGAAGACCTCAATAATAAACTTAATACATCGTTATTTAAAACTATGGTTATGAAAATTAAAAGTGCACCTTCTGACTCAAAAAATAAGAATTATAGCTTTTTAAAAGAGCAACACAGATTCACTAAAAGTATTAATGATTATGTAAATTTATTCTATAGACAAGATGGTGAAGAATTAATTGCGGTAAAGAGTAATAAGCATAATCAAGAATACATATTACCTAAAGGAAGAAATGAAATTGAACACACTCAAGATGTTTTATTTATAGACACAACAATTCTTCCTGATTGATATTTAGAAGAATTCAAGAAAAATGTTGATTTTTCAATCAAAGATATTAAAGAATCATTTGACCAAAAAACATATGTAAAAATGGATAAATTAAACTTTGATTTAGATGATAAAAGGCTTAAAAGCGAAGGGCTATTTAATCAATACAATGCATATGTAATATATAAATACTTAAAAGAATTTTGTAAATTAAACAGTAACAAAAATATTGATTTAAAAAATAATATTGGTGTTATTGCTTTAACTGGAAATCAAAAAATAATTATTCGAGAATTAATTAAGAAAGATGAACAATTAAAACAACTAAAAATTAAAGTTGATACAATAGACAATTTCCAAGGTAGAGAAAAAGATATTATCATAGTTGATTTAGTTCGTTCAAAACATAAAATAGATGGATCTTATAAAGAAGAAACTGATTCTAGCCGTAATTTAGACTTCTTGATGAATGATGAAAGATTAAATGTTGCTTTTTCACGTCCAAGAGATAAATTAATTATTGTTGGATCACATCAATATTATTCAAAAGCCTTAGAAAGAAATAAAAAGTCATTATTAAAAAAATATTTAATGAAGAAAGATGCTGATGGTATAACTATGGAGGCTCAATATGAAAACTATAAAGAAGATTAATGAATTAGAAATATTGCATAAGAAACCTTCGATTTCTTATGAAACAACCGATAAATTACCTTTAAATGAGTTAGAGTTTATAGTTTTATTTGCAATATCTTCGCATTCGAAATCAAGAAGCAATCTCACCCTTTGAGAGTGCATTAAAAATGTAACGGGATTGCAAGATAAGTTTAAACATTTTATATATGAAAATGCCGTTAAACCATTAGTGGACACTGAAACAATTAAAGATACCCTATTTAATGAAAATAGTGATATTTTGAAAACAAATGTTTTAAATATACAAATCAATAAAGAAGTGCTAAGAGAATTTGAAAATGATAATTTTATAAAAATGAGCGAAAAAACACATGAACAAGCAAGAAGCTTCTTTTTCCCGCTATACAATAGTATTAAAGATGTTCATGAAACAAATGAGTTCAGAAATATAAATAAGTATTTTGAGTCAAGTAATGGTGATGAATTGATGAAATTAGATTCAGCAAAATTAGAAGAAATGATTCAAAATAGAATAATTAATGATGTAGAAACAAATTATAAAAATGCAATTTTTAAAAGATTTAAAGATTCAAATAATCAACGCAAGAGTAAATATTTTAATTATCAACCAAATTTATATTTTGTACCATTGCAAGCACAAATGGCTACAATGATTGAATTGGATAAGAAAATAATTAATCTTGAAGCATTTAATGAATCAACAGAGAATCTTTTTGCAAACACTATTAAGATTTACCAAGATAACGATTTAATAGCAAAAGATTATATTCAAAATATTATTCAGCAAACTGTTCATAAAAATTTATTAATTCATAACAGTATTAATGAAATCAACAATAATAATTCTGATGCAAATAAAAAGATAAATCTATCTGAAGATGAATTAGAAAAATTTCTTAATTTAAATAATTTAAAAGTAGAATTAGAAGCTAAAAATGAAATTTTTAATAAATCATTTATTATTCAAAATAGTGAATGATTTAACTTAGAAACTTATTCGTTTGATATCTTGTTCAAGGGTGAAAAGTTTTATTCACAATACATCATTACGCTACCTAATAAAACCGAAGCCTCAAGCATTAATCAATCTAATTTAATTAAACAATTGATTCATAATTGAGACAATCCAAAAATTAAGAACATAAAAAATGATATTAAATTTATAATCTCTAATTTTCTAGATAATACTACAAATATTCTTCATAAGATTGATGAAGAAGAATATATTGATTTAATTCTATTTATTAATGATAATTTTGCTAATGATAATGAACTCACTAGTTTGTTAATAAATAAATCAAATATAAATGAAGTAAGAGCAATAATTTCAGATGCTGCAGAGAATTCAACTTTATTTAAAAATCCATTAGTTTCCAACATTTTAAAAGAATATATTTCAAAAAATAATTCTATTATCAATGAAATTAAGAAAATGGTTTCTATACAAGAGCAAAATAATCAATTGTTTGATTTTATTTTAAAAAGAATGCGGATTGAAATTAAGAATTTCGAAATTCTTCCAAAAGAAAGTAACGACTTGCTATGAGGAACAGAAATTCAGAATGATTTAGCAAAATTAAAACAATACAATGATGACTTAAAGAATAATTTCAGCGATGAAAATGCTCAAAAATGAATGAATTTCCACCGTTTAATTATTAAATTTATAAATAAATATAATTCATATTTAGATTCTGAAGATTTAAATGAAAAAAGATTAAATATTGAACTCAATATGGGCGCTTGAAGTAATGGAATTAAAGATAAGATTGCTTCCTTAGCAAACAAAATACGTAGAAAAATGGAATCTATTACCGGAGAATGAAAAAAATTTAGTTCTAATATAGAAAAAATTGAAGGTTTAAATCACAATAAATTGAAAAAAATTTATTCTGATGTGTCTGGATTATTACATGATAACGATGAAACAAGAAGTATTGATCAGAATACTGAAAATCCAGAAAAATTAATTGAAATATTAAATAAATTAAATGAATATGAAGCTTTTGTTGACTCTGAAATTAAGAAAAATAAAGAACAAAACCAAAACAAAAAGCAATCACGTTCAAGATAAAAGGAGACAATATGTCACATGGTGTATCAGCCGTTTTAAGTTGTAATGAACTAGAAACCGAACAATTAAACAAAGCATTTAATGATATAAATAAATTAATTGATGACCATATAAAAACTGTTCAAAATACTGAATTAACAAACGCTTTAGAGCAAAGAAAACAAAAATATCATGACTATCTTGAAGGTATTTTCGGAACTAAAGTAAGTGTCGAGGGTTCGTCGACTTATGTTGAGCATGAAAAAGAAGAATTTTCTTACGAAATCCAAAAAGCAATTGATTATTTAAACAAAGAATATAACAATTTATCTATTGTATTATCTAATAAAGAATATCAAGCATTAGGATTAAATGCTAATAATGCTCAAATCCAAGACTTATTATCACAGCACGGAATGCTAGGAATACAAGCATGTATTGAATTACAAAATGAAAATAAAACACTTAATGCCGAAAATCTAAAAAATAAAATTGAGTCAATTAGAGAACAAGCATTTCAAGAAGCTTACCAAAAAGAGTTTTTAGCCAAAGTGAATGAAATTTTAGATACTACTTATACTAATGAAAAATTAAAATTAGCTCTATATAAAAATGCTTTAAATTTTAAAACATATAATGAAGCAAATGACTATTTATACTTATTAGCTAATAAGAAATATTATTACAATAAGGTAAATACTATTATTAATACTATTTTTACACGATTAAAGAAATATGAAAACTATGCATTAGTCAATAGCGATTTTAGGATTGATCAAGATAACAATGTTTTTTTCAGATATACATTTAAAAATCCTAAAAAAGAAACATTTGATATTGAAATTGATGAAAAAGGTGTAATCAATTATAAAATTGGTGATTACGCTGGACACTGCTGCGAAAAAACTTCAGCACAAATTTTCGATGCATTAGAGAAAAACCATATCAAAGTTGTTAAAAGATTTATTTACAGAAATGTAACTAATCAACATAAAACAATGGCTGCTGATATTAAAGGAGAAAAATAATGTCTGTTCACAATTCATTTATTAAACAATTACAAAATAAAGTAGGAATTAAAAACATCTTTATTATAAAAGGGAATTCAAGTGATATTTATTCACCTGAATGTATAGAAGTTAATTTGCCTCAATATGCTAATAAAGGAAATGTGCTATTGAATGTAAATGAACTTTTAACAGCATATTTGTTCAACAAAGGGATAGAGAAAATATCATTTTTCTCCCCATCTTTCGATAACATTTATTTTGATGAAAACGAAGGGATTCTTAAAAAAGAAGTAAAAAGTCTTGAAACGGAAGAAAATAATTTAAATCCATTTGATGATATTCAAGAATTCCAAATATCACAACCAAATGATATTAATTCATATATTAATTCTGTGGTTGATGAATTAAAACTAAGTTCACAAAGCAGCAATCAAAAAGCTTATGTTATTGATTTATGTGATTTTATTATTAATGATAAAAATCAAGGATTAATTGTTGAAAACATCGGAAATTTAATTAATGCCTTTACTACATATTATCAATCTAATGTTGGTGTTGAAATAAGAAAGAATTTATCACTTTATTTAGTTATCAAAAACGAGCAGTTATTTTCTAGTCTATATTTCGATAACAATTCTTCAATACAAACTATTGTTGTTCAAAACCCAAATTATGACGAGAGAAAGAGATTCATAAATAAATTAGAAACAATACTTTGTGTTGATAAAACAAATTGAGACCAAGATCTCGAAAAAATTGTAGCAATTACAGATGGCTTACAATTTAAACAAATAATGCAAATATGCAAAATGTCTCAGTTCCATCCTGAAATAAGTGATTTTAAATCACTATTTAGATTATGAGCTTTTGATCAAAATGAATCAGAATGAGAAAAAATTAGTATTGAAAGAATTAATGATTGTAATAATTTTCTTTCATCAAAAGTTATGGGTCAAGAATATGCAGTTGAAAAAGTAGCTCAATCAATTCAAAGAAGTTTCTTAGGAATGCAAGGTGTATTACAAGATTCAGATAACAGCAAAAAACCTAAAGGAATTTTATTCTTTGCAGGACCTACTGGGGTAGGGAAAACTGAACTTGTCAAGGCGTTAAGTGAATTTATTTTTAATGATAAAAATAGAATTATTAGATTCGATATGTCTGAATTTAATCATGAACATTCAGATCAAAGATTAATTGGTGCTCCTCCTGGTTATGTAGGGTATGAAAAAGGTGGGGAGTTAACAAATCAAGTTTTAGCTAAACCTTTTTCAATCTTACTGTTTGATGAAATTGAAAAAGCACATCCGAAAATTATGGATAAATTCCTCCAAATATTAGAAGATGGTAGGTTAACTTCAGCAAAAGGAGAATTAGTTGATTTTTCTGAAACCTTTATTATTTTCACATCTAATATAGGTTCTTCGTCATTACCTGAAGGAAATAATCCAGATATTATTAGAATGCATTTTATTAAATCTGTTATGAATCATTTTACTAATGAATTAAAAAGACCAGAAATATTAAACAGAATTGGATTAAAAAATGTTATTCCATTTAATCTTATTTCTGATCGAAGCGTTCAAAATAGAATTTTAGATTCTAAATTAAGTAATTTCATTACTTTTATTAAGAAATCTAAAAATATTGATATTAGAGTTTCAGAAGAAGCAAAAGAAAGCATATACCAAACAGTTATTAAAAGAAGTGATAAAAAACTTGGTGGTAGAGGTCTTATTGCTGAACTCGAAAGTGTTTTTGTAGATTCATTATCACAATATTTAATATCAATTTATTCTGAAATTATTAGAATACAAAAAGAAGATTCGAAAGCATTAATTATTATTAATGTAAACTATGATGCAAATAATAATAAAATAGCTTATTCTGTGCTTCATTTATAGGTATTAGTATAAAAGGATTTAATTGTGTTTAAGAAAGTTTATTTAGAATATCTTTTTATATTCTTATTATCACTTTTGGTGTTTATCTTTTCTATTTACGACATTAACACAGATAAATTCATTTGAAGCAATTCAAATACTGCACTTAGTAGATTTTACATAAGTATGATAATGATATCTGGACTAAGCGGAATTATTGCAACTTATTTATTCTACAAAAGAGTCATTTATGCTTATCCGCTAGCTATACTGAATGCAATATCATATGGAATATTTGCTTGATCGCTAGATTTATTTATAGATGTTGTCATTTATGTTTTGGTACTTCCACTTATATTTATTTACTTCTGGTTTATAACTGCGTTTAAATTTAAAATAAAGTCTTATAAACTTGAAATCAAATGAATATCAATTGTAATTACTTTATTTATAATTGCCTTTATAATTTTCTACTTTACTCAAAAAGCTCTTACTACAAGCTTCCAAAGTGCTTTTAAAAAAGAAATAATTGAATTTGGATCTAATTTCAAATTTAAAACTGCTGGATATGTAGTAATAACATTATCAAATGCAATATTAATTATTGCGGTAGTAATGATGCTTAGAGGTTTTAAGGAAGTTTGACTCATATGACAAATGAAAAATATCTTTTCAATTGTATTTTATTCAGGTATAGCTGTTATAAATTGAAGTGTGGTTGTAATAAACATATGTTATATGCTTTTATCTATTTATATTTTTATCAGGAGTTTTACTATGAGAAAAATAACAATAGCTATTACTGGACCTGGATGCGTGGGTAAAAGCACAATTTTAGGTTCAAAACAAATCCAGGAGTTTTTAAATCAACATAATTTTCATATGATCCAAGAACGCGATTATGAAGATAATGAAAACGACTATATCCTAGCTTTAAAAAAGCAAAAAAGTTTTTGAGATTCACAAAAATTCTTTTTCAAAACTCAACAAGATGATATTGAAAGAGCAATGCTAATTGAAAATCAGAATGTGATTTTTGATAGACATATGCTTGATTCATTTATTTATCCTCAAGTTCAAATTGAAAATAACTTATATTCACAAGATGAAATTAAGCAATGAAATAAATTAGAAACCGTGAAAAACGAGTGTGTAGCTCTACTTCAAAAAAGAAGTAGAGTTTTTTATTTCTCTACTTCAAAAATGATTGGAGTGGATAATGAGTACAAATTTAAAAAATTTTGATGCAACTGAATATGTTGCAATGAATGAAAAAGCAATTGAAACTATTTCAAATTTTGAAATTTGTATCAATAGAAATTGAAGCTCTATGTTTAACAAAAACAAAATGTCTTTTTTCATTTTTCTTTTAATGAAATTCAAAAAACAACAAGGTGAAAAAATTTCACTTCAAGAAATTAATCAAGAATACGGTATTTCATTAAACACTTTAGCAAAATCAAGCAAATTCTTAAAAGACAATAATTTAATTTTCAAAACTTCAAAAAATGATTTTGAAATTAATGAAGAAATTAAATTTGCTAAATATGGTGAAAACTATATTCAAATTAATTGCAAAACAAAATGAAATTTACTTTTTGCTGGAAATTTCAACACACTATGAATATTTCAAAAACTTGTGATTAAAGCAAAAGGTAAAAATGATTTTTCTAATATTGAAATTTCAAATAAAGCATTTGCTAAATTACAACTTAGCAAGATTACAATTTGAAATCAATTAAGATTAATTTCTAAAGTGTTATTGAAACTTGATTTCAATGATGTTTTTACTATACAAAAATCAAAATATCAATTAGATAATCCTAAACTTGAAACTTTCACTGAAGAAGAAATGGAAGAGAAACTTACAGAAGAAGATTTTGATATTTCTAATCAACTCTGTAAAACTTGCTGTGATTTAAAATATTCAATTTCTAAAGAATGTAATGATAGCAACTGAAAACATTTTAGAAAAAATGGTAGATGCTATTACTTCAATAGAACTAAAACAAAAACATATTGAAAATCACACAAGCATAATTTTGTAAAGAAAATAAAAATAGGATTACAACATTTCTCAAAAAGAGTTATCTCAATGCTAGTTTTAAATAAATTAACATTAATGAACTCTTAACTGTACTGTGCTTAACCTTAAGTAATTAATAAATTAATTACTATATTCACAATAGCACTATTGTTTGTAAAAGAGTAATTTTAAAGTTGGAAAAGGTGGTATATGAAAATTCTTTCTAAAGAAGAAAAAAGTTTTGTTTGAGTAAATTTTAAAGATTTTGATTTAGCTGGTTTTTATATTCGTGTAGTTGATACTAAACATTGAAATGAAGTGGATACTAAAGAGTTAAATATTAAACTTAAAAAATACTTTAATCAACTTTGCAAGAAAAACAAAATTGAATTAATTAAAATCAATTATTCATTTGAAGATAAATTAATTAGTTTTGAATTAGCAAATAATGAAGATATACCTAAACTGATTAATTGTTTGCTTAGAGTAGATATTTCATTTGGATATAAACATATTTTTGTAAATGTAGGTAAAGTAATTGAGAGAGAAATTTCTTGTTATTAATGCAAGCAAATGATAATTATTATACTTCGCTTGAGTTTGCTAAATATGGTACTGAAAAGAAACTTTTAAAAGGACAAAAGGAAATCCATAATTGAGAGTTTTATACTAGCGGTACTTTTCTTAATTACATTACAAGAAGTGATGCAGTTTATATTCAAAATGATTTTGAAAATACTTTAACTTTAAAACAAGATTTCATTAATTCTAATTTAAGTTTTAAGCAATGATATGCAAGCAAAAGTAAATACTCTAGAAACAGTAATGCAAGTGGTGCTTATAAGTTGTTTAATGATGCTAAAGATATATCACTTGAAGATATGAAACAAGAATTATCCGGTATATCAAAACAACAACATATTTGAGAAATGATTATTAACTTAGGAAAAGATGGTGAAGATTTATTTTTTGTAGATAAAAATAAGTGAGCTGATGTTTTGAATAAAACACTTCCTAAGTTATTAAAGAAAAACAATTTATCAGCATCTAATGTAAATGGTTATTGAGCTATACATTGTAACACTGGTAATCCGCATATTCATTTAAGTTTTTGAGAAAAAGCTCCTAGCATACAAAAAGGTGATGAATACATTTATAAACCTAAAGGTGCATTTAATAAAGCATCCTTAACTATGTTTGAAAAGATATTTAAAGCTGAAATTACTTCTAATGCAAAATTGGAAGAAATTAGAGATAACAAAAAGCAAATTTGAGAGAAAAGAAAAGATATCAAAAAGGAACTTAAAAATTCACTTGAAGAAATGAATAAGGAACTTATGTGTCTTTCAAAAGTAAAAGCGATTAAAAAAGAATTAGATGGTAAAAACAATAAAACATTTGCTAATTTATCTGAAGAAAATAAACAAAATGTTCTTGAAATCTTTCAGTTTTTACTTAACTCAAATCAAGAGTTTAAACAAATTGTTGAGAATTATCAAAAATCACTAGGTGAAATTGAAAACAAAACATATCCTAATGATTTTCTTAAGCAATATGTTGATAACTTTTTAAGTAAAGAAAACAGTGAGTTTAGTTCTCAAATTGGAAACATTATTTGCAAAAGCATTTCAGCTATGCAAGAAAAGGATACTTGAAATTATTTTTTACCTAAGAAAAGGAAGTCAGAATTAGATTGATTAATTAAACGGTGAGAGTGAGAAGCAAATAGAATGCTATGAATTAAGGAACAAAAAAGTTTAAGAAGATTTGAAAAGGAAATTTTAAATAACTAATGCTAGCAAGAAGTAATAAATTTTGATTAATTATTAAACTGTTTCTATGTTTTGGATTAATTCCACTAGTACTTACATTTTTAATGTTTGTAATATTACAAATATTTGTATCTGGTAGTGGTGTGGTTAAACAATGAATACTTAAGGAAACAAGTTTTTGAACTGGTATCAATGTGATATGAAGTGTTGATGCTTGAAAAATGTATCGCTTGTGAAATGTATTAATACCACTAATTGGTAGTTTATGTTCTTGGCTCTATTTAATTATTTATCCATTAATCAAAAATAAGAAATCTAAAGCTGATGAAAACGATGGTTGATTATACAATGAAGAAACTTCTGCTGGAAGCTGAAGCAAATTCAAGAAAACTTTTAAAGGTGGTATTAATGGTTTTTGCTTAGGAAGAATTAAGAATAAGTTTTATGCAAATAAGAATGATACTCACAGCATTATTATTGGTACTGCTGGAAGTGGTAAAACTCAAAAAATCTTACTTCCTAATATTGAATATTTAGCAAGTATTAAAGATAAAAGCAATATGGTTATCAGCGACCCTAAAGGTGAAATACTTGCATCTAGTGGAAATATCTTGTTGCAAAATGGATACAAAATTGTTGTACTAGATTTATCTGATACTAGAAAATCAATTAAATGAAATCCATTAAAACTTGCTTGGGAACAAGTACATAATAAACCTAAAGAAGCAATTGGTGAATATGAAATTTCTCGTGCTTATGAAAATATTGCTGAAGTGGTAGATGCAACATTAAAATCCATATCTCAAGGTAATCAAGAAAACAACATTTGAGAGAGACAAGGTAAAAACATTATTGAACTTGTGCTGAAGTTTATGCTGTTATATTCACTTGAAGATGAAACATTTACTTTGAATGATTTCTCACTTGCAAATGTTATGTATTTCTTAAATGAAAATTACTTTAAAAAAGGTAAATGAATTGAAATATTACAAAAATACAGATACAAGAATGATGAATGAAAACGGATTTATACTAGTTGAGAAACTTATTTCAGTACTAATAAGGATACTTTTACTTCTATGCTTGCTAACTCAACAGATTTATGTTCTAAGTTTGCTTCTAGTCCCGAGATAGTACAACTTACAAGTAAAGATAACTTTGATTTTAAAGCGATGCTAAGAGATACAAAACAACCGTTTGCTGTTTATATTAAATATAACGATGCTGAAACAAATAAAAAGTTCTTGATTTCACTTTTCATTACTCAACTTTATCAAAATGCTATTGCTATTACTCAAGAAACTAATAATGGAAAATTGTCCGTTCCACTTCGTTTTATGCTGGAAGAGTTTAATTCACTTCCTAATGTGGATATAGCAAATTGAATGAGTATTTCTCGTTCTAGAAAAATCTTTTTCTGTTTAGTGTTGCAAGACTTTGAGCAACTTGCTAAATATGGTGGAAGAGATAAAACTGATGAGCTGATTAAAAATCAAGCACGGTTGCTTTATTATCTTGAAACTAATTCAATTAATACACTTGAAACTATTTCAAAACTCCTTGGTAAAAAGACTATTAAAAGAAAATCTACTACAACTTCTAAAAGTGGTACTAGTGAAAATGTATCCGAGCAAGAAAAAGAATTGCTTAGTGTTGATGAATTAAAGAATAAAAACTCTAAAAATATAATTGTTTTTACTGCTGGTAATAAACCTGTGATGATAGCTCCACAAATGTTTTATGAATATCATAAAAATGAAACAGTTTATGAAAACGATTTTACTAGAGATGATATTGAAATAACACAAGTATTTGATTTTGATACATTTTCAATTCAAAATGTTGAAGAAGAAATTGAAGAAATTAATATACAACCACTGATGGAAAAATACAATGCAAGTACTTGAAAATTTATGCTTAAAGATAAGGAAAAATAATGGATTGAAATAACTACGAACAACTAGATAGAAAAACTTTCAATGAGAAAATTGTTGATTATTTAGCAGTAGTTAAAATAACTGCAAAAAATGTTTTTAGCGAACCTAGAAAATTTACTGAGTTTTTATCTTTCGTTTCAAAACAATTTAATCAATTCAATGTTTGAACCTTAATGTATTTGTATGGAAAAAGTATGGATGAAACATATAAAAGTGTTAAGCAAGGTTATTTATTCTTTAAAGCACAGTTTGAAGAATATGGATGAACACAATTGGTTAAAAATGTTTCGTCTGAAAATATCTTATATCCACTTGGAACATATCAAATTAAAGAAACAAAACAAAATAAGGTGTTCTTTTATGAGTTGTTTAATGTTAAAGATAACTTAAATATCACTCAATGATTAGCAAATGCAAGGTTTCGGATGATTGATAAGGAAAATGTAGTGGAAGCAAGTTTAAATGCTTTTAAACAACTTTTAACTGCAAATGGATACAGTTTTAAAACTGCAACAAAATTACAAGGAACAATTGGGATTATTGATATTGATAATAAGTGTATTTACATATCAAGAGAGTTTGAAAAAAGTGATAACTTGCAACAAAAATGAAATTATTATGCAATGTGATATGTAATGATGAAGCATCTTAACAACAATATGCAATTGGAACTAAGTAAAAGACAAAAAGAAATATTAATTATTCATCAATTACTTTGCTTACATTGTGCTGTAGCATCAAAATTCTATGATGGAAAATTCAAGATGGATTTTCTTGGAAGTGATATTTGGGATAGAGTAATAAATTTTGAAGCATTGTATGAAAAGTCCTTAGAGATACTTAAGGAAGTAAATGATGGTATTAAACAGAAACAACTTAGTGAATATAAAAGCGGTATTTTAGTAAATGATTTTACTAAGTATTGTAAAGAAAACAATTTCTTTCAAATAAGCGATTTAAAAGTATTGCTAGATGAAGATTTTAAAATTAATGGATTGAATTCTGAATATGTTTTTTACTTTGATTATTTATCACTGTATAAAGAGATGAAAACAAATGATTTCTTATATGTAGAAGAATATTGTTGAAGAATTCAGACTATTAAAGAATATCAAGTATTAAAAATGTTTTGAATAAACATTAAAAAAAGGAGAGTTATGAGTAAATTAATAATAATGTTGAAAAAGGATGCAATTGAGCTAAAAGGTGATATTAAAACCTTATCTGAATTAGTTAAGGAAGAAATCAAGGATTTTGATAGCAATAGCTATTTAAAATGGTTTGAATTACTTAGTGGATTGTATGTAGGAAAAGATACTATTGCAATTCCTAGTGTATTTAAAAAAGATAAGAAAACTTTTAGGTTTGAAGAAGCTAATGAAGCTGAAATTAATAAGTTTAAGAAGTTTATTTTAGCTGAATTAGATACTCTTGCTGATAAGACTTTATGCAAGCAACTTAAGGAAATAGCAAATTATAAATTTGATAACAAGCATTTCAAGAAATCATACTGAGAAGAGATGCAAAACAAAAAAGGAGAGAAATGAGTAAATTATATAAAATTTAATTCAATAGCGGATAAAACAGTGCAAATTGATGGTGGTGTTGAAAAGCTATGTGAAATCTATAAACAAGAAGTTATTAAAGAATTCTCAAGAAGAAAATATTTAGATTGGTATTATGCATTTGAAGATATCACAATTAAAAAAGACAAAATCATTATTGATGTTGCTGGTAGAGATTTTGATGAAAATGTCTATGAATTAACTAAATGTTCTAATGCTGAAATTAATAAATTCAAAAAATATATTTGTGATGAAATCTCAAAATTACCTAATAAGGATTTAGTTGAAGAATTAATTGATTGATTTAAGTTTAGATGTGAATTTGATATTAAAAAAGAAGAATTATATATTCGTGCAAGTGATTTATTAAATAAGGTGGTAAAAGCTTAATGAAAAAGAAATGATGATTAACTCTAGGTACTGTGAGTACAATAAGTGTTGTAGCTCCCTTAACAACATTGAGTGTTGAAACTAGAAAACACAAAATAAAGGGTCCGGTAGGAAGCAATAAAGAGACTTATTTTGATATACCTAGAAAAATTAATAATTGAATTCTAAGATTTAATACATTAGGTTATGAATATAAGGATACAAAATATTTAAGTGATTTTTTTAGTATTGAAAAATGAAATGATGTAGTTGAAAAATACTTTAATTATGAAAAGAATATTAATCCAGTTGATGATAAAGATAAATATGAAACTGAAATTATTCAATTACTTAAAGATTTGAACCACTATGATAATAATGCTGATGTAGAAGAATTCATACATAGTAAAAAAGTAAATGAAGTTCTTAAATTAATCTCTAAAGACAGTGATGTGGATTTAGCAAAAGAGTTTGATGAAGCATTCTTTTTATTAAAAGATAAAAATATTCCTGTGGATGAATTAGAGAAATTCAATAAGAGAATGTATTATTTAATATTTTTAATTTATGTTAAAGAATTTACTCACAGTACTAATTCAATATATAAAAGTTCATTTACTTGAGAGATTTTGGTAAATAACATTTATAACATAATGAAATTTGATTTACACAATTGACAGAGTGAAAAAGATAAAATCAAATTATTAAGTGATGAAACAATTACAAAACTTCAACAAGCTTTTAAGGAAAAAATTATTAGTGATTATAAAAGAAATGATTTTTCTAAATATGAAGCAGTACCTGAACCTGTTTTACTTTATATCCGAGAGTTTGAGAAATTATTTGATGAAATAGTTTCACAACAAGAAGTGATTACTGAATATAAAGATGCTAATAAGCAAATTCCTAATATGTTTCATATTCAAAATTGAGATAAAGAAACACTTTTAAATGGTTATAAAGATAATTTAAAACAATTTAGTGAAAATATTATTGCTTACTTTAAAAGAGATAAGAATGATACTCAAAAAATCCATTGAGAATTAGAGAGATATAACTTATGAAATAAAGATGGATATGATAATTCATTTATGGATACTATACTAAAATCAAATTGAGATGATTTCACGATTAATATTCTGAGTGATAAATATGATTTTAGAAATAAATATAAAGCACTAGAAAAAATCAATGGATGAATTATTAATAAAAATATTAATCCACTTTATAACCTTGTTTTAAAACCTTATGAAACTGAAATTTCATATCTACTTAATGGTATAGAAGATAAATATAAAGAAACACAAGAGTTTAAAGCTATAGATTTATCTGGATACAACAAAATGCTACAAAATCCATTGCTATTTGATACTCCATTAAGAAGTTTAGATATCAATGAAGCTATTTCACTTAAAGATAAGTTATGAAATGAATATAATGCTCTTAAAGAATTTAAAAATAATTTACCTAATTTAGCTGTAAAGCAACCTAGTGAAGAAGCTCCTAAAGATGAAGTTTCTAACTTAGAAACACTTGAAGAAGTAAATAATGCAATTGATACTAAAAATAATGAAGTTGCAAAATTGCTTGATGATATTGCATCATTAAAAGCACAAGTGCAACAATTACAAAAAGATAATGAAGCTAATAAAGAAAAGATAGCTGAATTAGAAGATACTTTAAAACTACTTGTGGATGAATTACTTGCTAAAGAAAAACAACTTGGTATCTTAAAAGACAAAAAAGCTACATTAGAAGCTAAATATGCTGTAGCTGAAAAAGCTGATGAAGATAAAAATCAAGACAATAAACAAGTTGTTATTCAAAATAATAATGATGCATTAATTGCACTTATAGCTCTTAATACAGTTCTTTTAGTTGTTATCATTGCTCTTATTATTGTTTTAATTGCTAAGAAAAGCAAAACTAAAGTAATTAAACTAAAGGTGATTACTATTACTACTGATAAGAAAATTAGATACACACTACAACTACTTGATAATGGTAGATTAGTAGGTGAATTCAAGCAATGATTGCAAGAAAATAAAATCTATGAGATACAAGATTTAAAAGAAAAACTTGATATTTCACTGAGAGAATATGGAACAAGTAGCAAATATGCTGAAATACTTGGAACAGATGTTATTAAAGAGTTAAAAAAGCATAGTACTGGATTTATGTTTTTAGGTAAAAAAGAAAAACAAATTAGTTCTTATGCTTTAGAATACAAAACATTTCTTAAGGAAGAAGAAGTACTTGAAATGTTTTTCACTGATAACAATATACAAAAATTACAAAACAATTTAAAAGGTGGTAAATAATGTTTGCAACAGATTTAGAATATGCAAAATATTTAGAATATTTAAAAAACTCTTCATATAGTGAAGAAACTAAAGAATACATTAAAAACACAATGAATGCACTTGATAGTAGTGAGTTTGTTTCACTTGATAATGAAACAACACTGTCTGCTAAAGTGCTAAATGCATTAGCACAAGAAGTATCTGAAGAAGATATCAAGCATATGATGCAAGATATTGAGTACCTTGCTGATGGTGATTTAGATTATTTTAACTTAAGCAATGAGTATTCAGATTGAAAAAGCGACAATGAATATACAACTGAAGATGAATTAAGAGAAACTGTTGATGCTAATTTAAAAGAAAATGGTATTGATGCTAGGTATCTTAATTTAGCATATCAATTAAACCATAAAAATATTTATGGTGATTATATTAAAGTTGATGAATATGAAAATGATTTTGAAGAATATGATGAAGATGATTTAAAAAGAGATTTCATTAATGCAAAATTTAGCGATGTTTTAGATGAAATGTTTATTGCAACTAATGGTGAAGATAACAGCGATGCTTACACTTTATAATGCTTAAAGGTGGTTTATGAATAAGTATTATTACATTTATTCTTTAGGTGATGATTTTATTAGTATTAATCCTAGTTTTGAATTATATGCATCTAAAGAAAATCAGAATTCAAATAATCTTGGATTTGGTAAAACAAGTTTTAGTAATAAAGTATTTCAGTTTCATTGTGATAACTGTAAAGAAATAGTTAAAAATGATTTTCTTGAGAGTGAAAAAATGAATTGAAAAGTATTTTGCTTTGATGAAAAAGATAAAAGCAAAACAATGGAAACATTCTTATACTTTGCAAGTGATGAATTATTAAGTTATAAAAAAGTATTAAATAAACTTAAAAAGATATATCAAAAGTTTTTACATCAAGAAGTAAAGAATATTTTAGTAATTGATAATGAAACACAAGCTACTAAATTAAGTTTTATAACTCCATATTTTAATGTAGTTAATAATTTCTGGAGTAGTTTCTGATATGAGAATGTTATTGGATTTGAGAGTGAGTTATATGCATTAAAAGCATATGAAAAAAATTATCAAATGTGAGATAAAAAATATCAACACTTTATTGATAGTTTTGATAAAGAATATTATTCGTGAAAAAATGGTGAATATCTTGATTCAGTAGAAATCAAGGTAAATGAAGTATTAAAGGATTAACTTATGAAGAAATATTTCTATAGTTATCATACGGGTGAAGAGAGAATAACTATTCATAGCTTTGAAGAATGCAATAAATTTAATACTTGAGATACAGAAAATAATTATTCGGGTTTATTTCATTGTGGTGATTGTTGTTTTCAAGTATTTAGCAATGCTGAAGATAGGTATCGGTTAAATAACAAAAAAACTCAAGGTGCAATTACATATTGAGATGCAAGAGTAGGAAATACTGATTATTATTCATTTATTATCTATTTTTTCAGTGATAAATTACTAAATACAAAAGAAATAACTGACAAGCTTGAAGATATTTATCGTAAAAACATACTAAATTCTAGATTTACTGATATTTTTTGAGCTACTAAATATAACACAAATTATTGTCTAATTTCTCCTTTTATAGGAAAAATAAATTCAATTGAAGTTTTAGATAAAGAATTACAACAGAAACTCTATGAATATTATCTTGAAAAAGATTTCATATATACTGCTGGTTGTATGATTTCTGGTGATAGTTGAAGCGAAACTGTTAAAGAATTAAAATAAAAGAAAAAAAGATAGCATTTAGCTACCTTTACTGATAAAAGATATTAAAAACTTCTCAACATCATCATATTTGTATGCTCTAATGCATTTCATTCAATTGTTTTTAGCTTTAAGTCTAGGAAAATGCTCAAATTCAATTGATGGTGCAAGTATAACAAATTTAGAGTTTGGAAACTTTGATAATCAATTAGGAAGTTGCACACTTCAATTATCATATAGCAATTCAGATTTAATAACATTATTGTTTTCATCTACAAATCTCTTTACTATGTTCTTATTATCTGGATTTAAATATAGTTGAACATTATGTTGATAGAAAAAGCTAAAGAATATTATTCTGTCTATTGGTGCTTTTATATGAATGATTAGATTGCTATATGGAATATTCTTGTTATCAAGTGAAGTGATTTTATTGTTTTTACATTCTCCTAATTTTTCTCAAATATAATCGTGCTTGAGTAATTCATTTTCAATAATTTCTACAATATCTTTGTAATACAAATTTTCTCCTTTCAAGGAAATTATATTAAAACATAAGGTGGTTATATGAATAAAGTGTTCTTAAGTGGTTTTGTATCAGAGAATTCAGTTAAAAAGATACCTAGTGAAAAAGCTGAAATTTATACCTTTCAAATTAGATGCAAAAGAGATTTTAGTGATGGTAGTGATTTTATTAATATCACAACATTTAATGCAAATGCAAGCTATTTTGAGAAGTATTATAAAAGCAATAAATTTATTGAACTAGTGTGTCATATTTCGCAGACTGTATGAACTGATAAAAACGGTAAAAAGCAATACAAGGAACAAGTTATTGCTGATGAAATTAAAATAATTGAAACATATGCTGATGATGAAAATGAAGCATATGAAACATTAATTATTGATGAAGCTATGCAAGAAATAATTAAGGATGAAACATTAGAAAAAGAAACTAATGAACCTTATTTTGAGACAAAAACGGTTGAAACTGAAGAAGAAAATGTTTCACAAAACAGTGAAAAAGTTGTTGAAGAAGAAACAACTGAAAATGAAACACAAGCAGTAGCAACTGAAGAAGAAACTTCACAATATGATGAATTTTACTAGGGGGTAAAATGGAACAAAATAAAAAAGAAAATGAAGTGCAAGAAACAGCAACTTCAAATAGTCAAATTGTTAAGAATAACAATAGAGACAGAGATGGATTTAAAGATAAGTTTTTAAATTTCTTTAATCCTAAAAACAAAAAAGCACAAATACTAATTTTTAGTATTTTAGGTGCATTGCTAGCATTTTTAATTGTGATAATTACAATTTCAGTGCTAGGTATCATTTAATTTAACTTTGTTAAATTAATGTTTATAAGGTTTCTAAAATTTGATAAAATTTAGATAAAGGAAATGTTATGAAAAAGAAATGATGATTAACTCTAGGTGCTATTGGAACAATGCTTGTTCCATTTAGTGCTGTATCTTGTGGTATTTTTGGTTTAGGTGGTGGTGATTATAAAAAACCTGGTGGTGATGGAAATGATGGTACAGATAATCCATCTTTACAAGGTGGTGGGGGTAAAATTGAAACTCCTAAATTAAGTAATTCATTTGCATTGTATGATAAAACATTTAAACTTCAAAATTCTGATACTTGAAAAACTTATGCTGATAAAGAAAACTGAAGATATGATTTAGAAGCTGTTGTAGAAGAAAATAGTTGAATGGAAGAAAAAATCAAGCAAGATTTAAACTTAGGAAAATATATTGCTGAAATTAACACTTCAAGTAATGGTGTGATTTCACAAAATATTCCGTCAATAGCATTTATTTCTAAGTACATTAGAAATTTAGACTTTGCAAGTGGAAAACTTGTTAAAAGACAAGATGGTTCTACTGCAAGCAAGGAAGAATACAAAATGCTACTTGAAAAGCTTAAAAACTTGCTTAATCCTAAAGAAACAATTACACTTGATGCTAGAAAATATGGTGCAAGATATCAAATAGCAAGTTTTGCTAAACCATCAGAAGCATATCAAGTTGAGAGTTGAAATAAACTGGTAAATAATATCAAGGATAAAGATGTATTTTCTTACTATACAACAACTAATAGATATGACAATGAAATCTTAATTGGTGGTATTGGATTAGCACAAAAATGATGAAATGAAAATGGTACAAAAACTAACAATAACAAGGTTTGATTTGGATATTATGGTGATACTGATTTCAATGGATATGAAGTGCTAATTAATGGATATCCATTGCTAACTGGAAGCACTAATATTTTCAGTGATACAAGTGTTTCATTTACAGTGTTTAATGATGGAAAAAATTCAATAAATTATCCTAGTTATACATATGGAAATGATATGAACTTATATCTTAATCTAATATCAGCAAGTTATATCAAGATGCAAATGCTACAATATCAATTACTTAATGATTATCTAGACTTTTTACTTATGATGGTAGAAAAAGATGATAATGAAACTATTTCACAACACTTAGAAAAAGATGCAAATCACAAGATACTAATACAATATCACAATAGATTAATAGAATACTTACAAGCAAAAATGATTGTAGGAACAACTATTCCTTGAGAAAATGGAAAATTCAATACATATGATTTAACATTATTTGCTGGTGGAAGTTATTCTCGTGCAAGTGATTTTCAAGATACTTATGTATGAGCTATTAATCAATTCAACAACATAACACTTCCATTAATGTATGATGAAAACAACAATTCAAGAGATTTCAATAGAGATTTCAATAGAGATTTCAATATTAGATTTGAAGCTAATAAGAAATATAATCTTATCTGAACTGCTCTTGAAAAAAGTGTCGGTGCTTCTCGTCCTAAAGTTGCGAGTGATGATGTTTTAAGTAGCAAGAAACAAGATTTACTTAAAACTGCAAGTGAGTTATTTGGATATGAAAACAGAATAACAAATATAAGACAGCATACATTAAAAACTAAAGAAGAAATAATTTTAGAAGATAAAAATATTAGAAATAAGTTTTTAAAGGAACTTATTAACAGAAAATAATTTTTAGAAACCTTATAGCATACAATGGTGTGTTATAAGGTTTTTTATTTAAAGGTGGAAAAATGTTAAATGAAATTAAATTAATTGGAAGAATTGCAAATGCTCCTGAGCTAGAAGCAACTCAAAATGGTAATGAATATACAAGAATATCTCTTGCTGTTGATACTAAAGGAAAAAGCAACTTTATTCCCGTTGTATTATGAAATAAGTCAGCAGAGTATGTGGTAAATCATCTTGGAAAAGGTGATTTGATTATGATGCAAGGATATCTAAAAGCAAATAACTTTACAAATGCTAGCGGATATAGTCAAAAAACACTTGAAGTTGTTGCTGAGAGTGTGATGTGTCTAGAAGCAAAAGCTGTGAGAGAAATGAGAAAAGAAAACAAGGTGCAAGCAAGTAATCTTGCTGGTATGGAAGCAAATAATACAACACAGTATGCTAATTTAAGCTCTATGCAAGCGGATAAAGAAGCATCTGCTCGTGCTTACAAGAGAAGTGAAGCTATGCATCAACAAGAAGCACAAGCACAAGAAGAAGTTAAAGAAACATTATTTAACTTTGATGATGCAGAAGAGAGTGAAGATGCTATAGATGAAGAAGAAGCTGTTGAAGATGAAGTAGAAACAGATGATGATGAAGAAACTTCATCGTCTAGAATGTAGGTAGTATGAATAAGCGACGATTAAATAAGGAAATTAAGACACTTGAAGAATTAAAACTTTATAGAAAATGAAATATCAATTTCGCTATTAGAGATTTAGATAAGGAGCATAAAGATTTAAATGAAAAATTTATAGAAGCTATTCACTTTTTATATTGATTAAAAACTTTTTCAACTCCTAGTGATGAAATATTACAAGATGAACTTAATGATGTAGATTATAGTCTAAAAAATTATGATAATGTGGTTGATATTATAGATAATTTTCAATATTTTTGTAAAAACTATGATTGCTATGCTAAAGAGTTTTTTAACAAATACATTAAAAAATCAGATGATAAAAAAACCGTTGAAGAAGAATGAAAAAAATTCACTTCTTCATCAACAAGAAGTAGATTAAATGTTCTTTACAATAATGATGTTCTAATTCTTTATCAGCTTTCTAAAATAAAAGATTTAGATAATGAAGCATATATTTTGGAACTTGAAAAGATGAATATTAATAAAGATATTTTAGATAGAAATCAAATTCAAGATAATGAAAATGCTGAAAAAACAGTACAAGATGATGAAACTAAAGAAGAAAATTCATCATCTAGAATGTAGGTGGTATGAAACAACAAATAGATGAAGAAATTAAAGAAAAAAATTATGGATTAGAAAAGCAACTTTATCAAGAAAAGGTGAATGTTATTAGTAAATACTTTTCACACTTAAAAAACTTTTCAATTACTGATAGAAAATTAGCTAAATTACAAGCAAATGCTGTTGAAAATAATTCTAAGTATTATTGATATAACTTGGATGAAAAACAAAATCATCCTAAAGTGTATTTAATTGATTTTCATCCATATGTAATGGAAGATACATTTAAAGGAAATCACTGAAGTGTTTATCGTGATGATTTCACTGATTACTTTAATGAAAATTCATTTCCATATAAAACTATGGAAAAGATAAATGAAACCATTTTAAATGGTGCAAAAAACTTGCTGAATGAAGCTGATTATCAAGCTTTTGAAGATATGTACTTAGAAGAAAACTTTATGGTACAAGATATCTTTAAAATCACTTTTGAAGAGATTTCAAAATATCAAGTTATTTGCATTGATGCTACTGTAGCTGAACTGGTGGATAATGTAAAAAGTTTTATGGATGAGATTGAAGTTAAAAAGTACTTAAAAGATTTTAAAGACTTTAGTCAAGAGTTTAACAAGCATATTCTTAAACCACTTGTGGAAGTTTTAGATGAAGAAATGCAATTTACAATGCAAAAAGCTTTATTTGAAACTGGTGCAAATGAATACTTAGCTTATATGCAAAACAATGATGCATTGTGTGAAATTACAAATTGTAATGAAACACTTGATAATGAGTATCTAGCATTGCACGATGCTGAAATAACATTAAAGACAATTAATATTAATGTTTGAAATGAAGAATACAAAATTCAAAAAGCATTTAATGAAAATGCTGAAACAAATGAAACAACACAACAAAATGAAAATGAAACTGAAGAAGAAACTTCTGGTTTTAAAATGTAAAGGAAAATTATGGAAAATTCAATTATTAAATATTTCGCTGAAACAAGCGGTTCTAATGAAACAATTACAACTGGTATATCACAAGTTGCATCACAAGTGCAGACTTATGCTAATATCATACTTGGAGCACTCGCTGGGCTATTTGTGCTAGCAATGGCTATTATTTGTGCGATTGCATTTTATAAAGGTGCAAAAAGTGAAGATGAAAATGAGAGAAAAAAGCAATTGGATAAAGTTAAATGAGTATTCATTGGATTTGTTGCAATTTTAATTATTTGAGCTTTAACTGGTGCAATTACTGGTATTATGCAGACAGCATTTATGAATGGTGGTGGAACAAGTTCTAGTGCTGAACTTATGAAAAATGCAATTATAACAATGTAGGAGAAAAATGTTTGGTGGTTTATATTATGGTGTTTATAGTGCTTTTTCAACAATTCTTGTTGGATTACCACTTAAACTTATAACTGTAATAGTGCAAGCTTATCAACTGATAGCAATTGATTTACCACAATACATACTATTTGGTGTGAGAATATCAGATGGTATTAGTGGTGCTGAAGTACCATTAATGTTTGTGCGGTTTGTGATAGTCTCGTTGGTAATGTGAGTGTTTATGGTGATGCTTTCAGTGGTGCGGATGCACTATGCAAAAATGGATGGTAGTGATAATTATGTGAGAATAGCTCTTAAAAGAAGTGCAGTAGGTACTTTATATTTAATAGGTATTCCCGTGATACTGTTTGTTGCTAATATGCTTATAGCACTTGTAGTAGGTGTTATTCTTGGTAATGGTGGTAATAGTACATTAAGTGATACCATCTGAAGTTCTTTATATGATAAAAGAGAATTACAAGGAAGAATATCAATGGAAGATTGAAATTCTTGAAGCTCTTTAAATACTTCTTCTCAATATACAATACCTAGAGACTTTTATGATAAGTTAAATTGAGGTGAAGGGGTGCAAGTGATTATTACTGGTGCAATGATAGCACTTGGAACAATTTATTGTTTAGTGCTTGGTATTATGCTGGTAGTTGGAAAAGTGTTGCAAATGTTCTGATTATTTATGATATCTCCATTTGTGGTTTCAGCATCCATTATGGATGATGGAAAAAGAATAAAAATTTGACGAACACAATATATTGGAAAACAACTTTCAATACTTGCTTTCTTTGTTGGTATTCAAATTTATGTGCAATTTGTCGCTCGTGCTGGAAGTTATATTAATGCACTTGATGATGTTGGTTTCTTACTTAAGATACTTCTTTCAGTTGCACTGTATGTTGGTGGTGCATTAGCAATGCAAAACTTTGGTGCTGAAGTATCAAGCTTTATTGGTGAGAGTGCATCAATTAAAGAAGGTATGCAAGATATGAAATCAGTTATTACTGGTGGAAGAATGCTAGGAAAAATGGGTGGATTAGCTCTCGCTGGTGCTGGTGCAAGTGTTGCTCTTGGTAAAAAAGCTGGTGATATTGGAAGATTTGGACTTGGTGCTAATGGAAAACAACTTGCATTGGATAGAAAACAAGCAATTGCTAAATTTAAAAAAGGTGAGATTACTCGCAGTCAAATGCACTCACAAATTAGAGATGCTAAAGTAAAAGCATTTGAAAACAAACAAGCTAACAAACAAGCTAAACAATATTATAAAGATAATACAAAATTCAAGGATAGAATTAATCCATTTAGCAAGGAACATAAAGCACTAAGAGATGCTAAAAGAGCTAATATGGGATATACAACAAAATCTCAAAGAGATGCAAGTAAAGAAAATGCTACAAGAATATTGAGTGAAAAAAGAAATCAAGGAAGACTAAATATTGGTGATGCTTTCAAAAAGTGAGTAAAACCTAAACAAGATAAAAAAGATGCTAAAGCATTTAATAAGAAATATAAAGATTATTTTGGTGATAAGGATGGTAAATAATGCTACAACCTAAAGGTAATAATAAGAATAAATTATTGATTTATAGAGATTTTAATCTTGGTGATTTTGCTGTTGCGATGGTGCTAGCGGTGCTTTCATTTGTAATTGGATTTACAATACTTCCATCAAGTGTAAATGAAATCTTTAAGCTAATTCTTACAATATTTCTTATGATATCTTTTAGTTTTCTACTTATGAAAAATAGAAAATATAACTGTCGTGCTTATGTGCTAATTTTTCGTGCAATTAAATATATGTTTTCTAATAAGAAGTATGTGAAAACTTCTGCTAAAGGAAATAATACATTTAACCTTATACCTTATGAAGATATTGTGGATGAAATGTTTATTGCAACTAAAAACATTAAAGGTGGAAAAAGATTTCTTGGTGTTATTGCATTTAATGGAACAAATCCTTGAAGTGAAGATGAAAATGATGCTGAAATGTTTATTAGACAATTTACTGATATTTTAGATGCACTTGAAACACAAATTAGTATTGTGCGGTTAAGAGATTTGGAAGATTATTCAAAAAACATTAAGTATTTAGAAGCTAATAAGAAAATTAAAATGAAAAAGCTAGCTGATGAAAATGTTAAAGAAAACTTTAAGAAATATTATGATGCTAGAATGAATGATTTTAATGAACTAAATACAAGTTATGAAGTTGATAAATACTATATTGTTTTATATTCTAAAAATAAGGAAAATGTATTTAAAGGATTAAACCATATTTCTGATACTTTAGACAAAATGGGATTGATGAATGAAATCCTTAAACAAGAGAAATTGCTTAAATTTATTGCAAATAAACACGATGTGGAAATAAGTGATGAACTTATGCAAATGTATTTTGCTGAAGAAAATCAAGATAAAGGAAATCATATTTATTTAGATGAATTACTTGCGGTAGATGAAGTGGTATTTAAGAAAAACTACTTTAAGATGAATGAAATTTATTATTCAGTGCAAGCGATGAGTGAATTACCACTGCAACTTCCTAATAATTGAATGCAACCACTTATGAATAACAATTCACAAATTGTAATGCAATGTGTTCCATTTAATGAAGATATGCAAGCAATGATGCTTGATAAAGGAACAAAACGAACTGAAGATAATATCAATGGTATGAAATCTAAGTATGCTAAAAAGAGTAATTTATTGCAATTACAAGCAATGGAGTACTTGCAAGAGCAACTTATCACAAATCAAAATAAACTTTATGATATTCAACTACTGGTGATTAATAAAGCAAGTAGCTATGAAGAATTAAAAGAAATTGAGAATAGTAATTTTAGAGAAGCTAGAAAATATAAGATAAACCTTAATCCATTACCATTTAAGCAATTTGAAGCTTATTCTCAAACTTGCTTAATTACCACAAATAATCTCAAGGAACAAATGGAAATGAGTTCTTATAACTTTTCACACGGATGAGCTTTTGAAAATGCAATGGTGAATGATGGAAACATTAATATTGCATCATTAACTTATGATACTGCTGAACCACTTATCATTAATAGGTTTTATAAGAATTCAAGCAAGAGAAGTAATTACAATGCTTTTGTGCTAGGAAGTAGTGGTAAAGGTAAAAGTACATTTCTTGGAAAAGAAGTACTTTCACTACTTGCTGAAAACAATAGAGTATATATACTTGATATTCAAGGTGAGTATGTTAAGTTGTGTGAAAAATTTGGTGGTGAAGTTATAGATTTAGGTAGTGGTAAAAACACAACAATTAATCCACTTGAAATTAGATTTCAACTTTATGATGAAGATGAAGTTGATGCATTAGGTGTGAAATTAATCATTAATAAGCATTTAGAATGATTAGAAGCATACTTTAAATTAATTAATAATGAATGAAGTTTAGCATACATTATGATGCTACTGAAACTAGTAAAAGCACTTTATGCAAAATTAGATGTGTATGAAATTAAAAGTATTGAAGAATTAGCACACTTTGCTTTTCCTAATATGAGTGATTTAATTGCTTTTGCTAAAGAATATAAACTACCACAAGGTGAAAATATTGCAAGCAAGCAATTAATGCTAGCAGATATTATTGAAACACTTGAATTCTTATTTGAAAACAATGGTAAATATCAATATATTTACAATGGAACAACTAATATGAATTTAGATAGTGATTTTATTGTATTTAATATCTCAAAACTTGATATTAGTGATGATGAGATATCTGCTGTTTCAGTATTTGTGCTTATTTCATACTTACAGACTAAGATATTTAATAACTTCATTTTAGATAAAGAAACTAAAAGCACAATACTTGTTGATGAGTTTCATAGATTTAAAGATAATAAACTAACACTTGATGCATTATTCTATATGACAAAAACGGTGAGAAAATATAATGCTGGTATGCTGATTGCATCACAAAATCCATCAGATTTTCTTTCTAATGCTGATGCAAGCAAAAAAGCTGAAGCAATTATGATGAACTCACAATATTCATATTTCTTTGGATTAAGACAAAATGATTTAGAAGCTGTTAAACAGCTCTTAATTGCAATGTGCATTGCAACAGAAAAAATATCTGGAAAAATTCCGGATATTTTTTAAACCCCTAAAATTTACTTTTATTTTTAAAAAATTTGTTTTTTGCTGTATTCGATTTTCTTTTTAAATTGTTTCTGATAAAAAAGCGTTCATCACCTGGTATTGGTGTCCATTTATCCTTATAATAATTTCAGTCATAGAATAGTTCATCAGCTGATTGTCAATTGAAAATTTCCCTAGGCATATTATTTATTTCATTTTGTACAGCCAATATTTCTTCTTCAGAAATATTATTAAAATTTGTGCCTTTTGGAAAGAATCTTCTAACTAAACCATTAAAGTTTTCGTTTCCTCCTTTTTGAAATGAAGCATATGGGTCTGCACGATAAATAATAATTTGAAGCCTATATCCTAGATAAAAAAGTTTTGAGAACTCAAATCCATTATCAGCTGTTATGCTTTTAACATTTAATTGTTTTTCTCTAATTAAATTTCATAAAACCTCTGCAACATTTCATGGATTTTTACCCTTTATCTTTTTAATTATTCCGTATCTTGTTTTTCTTTCTGTAAAAGTTAACAAGTTATAGTTTTCCTTTCCGGATTTTCCAACGATAAAATCAACTTCTCAATGACCGAATTCTGACCTATCATTTATTTTCTGAGGTCTAGTTCAAAATGGTCTAACTCATCTTGCACCAACTCAGAATTCAACTGCACTCTTAGTTCTTTTTCCTCCTTTTTATAATGACGTCTCAACCTATCTTCTTTTGTTATTTCTCAAGCGTTTGAATTTATCCAATTAAAAACAGTTCTATATGAAGGAAATTCAAAATTATAATTAAACTTAATATATGTATGTGTCAGTTTAACTCCAAATGAACGTTTGTTAAATTTATCTATAAAAACATTTGTAAAATTTGGATATTTTTCGATTTTATTGCGCAACTTAAAATAATATTTTCACTTATTTCTCATATCATGTTTATATTGTGCGTATTCAGCCGTATACCCGTATAAATCAGCATTGTATGTAATTTCTCTAGATATAGAGCTCTTTGAAAATCCAGTAATTTTCGCAATTTCAGATATACTAAAATTTTCTTTTAACAAAGCTTCTATTACACATCTTACTTTTGCTGTAATTCTTGTATAATGTATGCGAAATCCTTTCTCAGGGGTTTTCAGTGGAGCGCAAAAAAGTGCTCCACTTTTATTATAAACTAATAAAAGTGTTGCACTGCATATTGCAATCGAGCGCTGTTAAACAGCTTTATCAAAACAGTGGTGGATTAAATAATTCAATTACAAGCTTTTTATCACGAGCTGATATTGGAACTAATTTAACTTCACTGCACGAGTATTCAAAAATAAAAGCTGATGTGTTTTACAATGATTTTGAAAAAAGCATTTTATTTAAACAAGGAAGCTTTGGAAAAAGAGTAGTAATGATTAATGAAGATGAAATATTAAGAGAAATAACACAAGAGAGTGAAAAAGCTAAAGAAACAAAAATTGAAAAGCAAATTAAAAAAGATTTAGCTAGAGTTAAGCAAGCTGAAAAGAGAGTTAAAGAAAAGAAACAAAAAGAAAATGGTATTTCAACAACTGTGAGATTTTACAATGTTGATGATATAACACGACTTAATAAACTCAAAAAACAACTTGCTGGTAATAATGTTGCTTTATCATCTTATTTATCAGAAATGATTTCAACTCAACTTGCTAATGAAGAAAAAGCAATTATCTTAAAAGATATTAAAAATGATTTATTTTATTCATTTAGAAAAAGCTTTTTCGCATCACTTTCTCCATTTCAACATAATATTATTAGTGAAATTGAAAATGTGGAAGATGAAATTAAAATCCTAAATGAAAAAATGGATTTATTATTGCAAGCTATGAGTGGATACAATATTTCACAAAATGATTTAGATAAAATTTCACAACATAAAAAAGACTTACAAAAAACAAGAGAAAAGCAACAACACAAAAACAAAAAAGAAGATGATAATAGAGAAAAAAGACTTGAAAACTTTCAAGCTTATGATACAAAACAAGAGTTTGATACAGATATTTATAAGGATGTAATTGATGATGAAATTTTGATAAAGAATAAGAAGCTTTTATTACTTGGTGCAAGTGCAATAAGCACTGTACCTTGTTTTGTATCTAGTATCATATTCAACTATAATACCATACCATCTGGTGAGTATAATATATCATATGCATTAAGTCAAATGCATAATAATATGCAAAACACATTAACTTCTTTTTCTTGAACTTTTAATGTAAATAAAGAAATATGAAATAGCAAATATTTCGGTGATAAATGAATTGAAGATTTATATTTCTGATTTGGAAATCGTGGATTTAATATAGATAATACTGAAGTTGATACTAAATATGTTATTGATAATTCTAACCTGTCTTCTCGTCGCTATAAAAAAAGAATGACTTTCCATCAAGAAATGGTTGATTATATCAATAGTGGTACTCCATTGAGTATTAAATATGATAAGTCTGTAGTAATTCCTAAATTTGATATTAATGTAATTAAAAATCATATTAGTTGAAATAAATTTCTAAAATCAATTGATTTCGGTTCTTTTAATGTTTATGCAATCTACACAGCAAATAATAAAACATCCCTTAATCCTAAAGTAAATATTATTCTTGATGAAATAATATTTGAATATTCATATATTGATGATGAAAAATATAACAAATATAAAAATTATAAAATAGCACAACAATATAACAACTTTGTTGATGAGTTAAAAAATTATTGAGAAAAATCTTTAACTGTAATTACTGATACTGGTGGTGATATTGAAACTGAACTCAAAAAAGGTTCTGAAAAATCACTTAAAAGTAATTGAGAATATTTAAATGATGAAGTTGATAGAGTGAATAATAAAATTAGAAGCAAGATAGCAAAACAAATGCGTTTAAATAAAGATGATATTGTAAATCTAAGTATGGGTAAAGTAGATGGTTCGCATATTAATTTATATCTTTCATCTCCGTGAAGTAATTATATGATTTATAAAAATCTTAAAGTAAATTTTGCTCCTAGTGAATATTTCAAATCACAAGAAGTTGATAAAAGATTAACGATTGACTTAGGAAAATGAGTTGATTTTGAAACTGGAACAACTGAACTTGTTGATGATAAATTAATTAGAGTTCCTAATGATAAGGAAATTAAATGTAAAGGTAAAAAATGTTATCTTGGTAAATATGAAGTACATACTCCATTAAAAGTTTCTTTTACAACACTAAATGAAAATGAAGTGCTAAAAATTAATGGTAAAAGAATAGATGTACTTGATAAATTCTTTAGTGAAGAATTAAAAGATAATAGAAGTAGTGCTAATGATACCGAGAGAGAGTTTGATAGCGGTGTAGAAACGACTAATATTAATGGTGAAGAAGTTGCTAAAACTGAAGAAAACTCGCACTCAAAAAATGAATACAAGATTGAAATCCTTACATATAATGGAAAAGGGAATTTGGATGAAAATTTAGTTAAACATTATAAAAAGATACTTGTTATCAATTCAAGAAGTATTCAAGAAGACTTTAAATGATATGCTTGAAATCCTAATGAAAACTACCATCAAAAAGTACTTATTTCTCCTTATAAGATAGATGAAGATGGTAATGAAATTAAGGATGAAAAAGGTAATAAAATACCTAATGAACTTTATGATGCAAGTATTGATGCTAATACTGGAACTAAAAAACAATTAATTTGAGTGGATAGTAAAGGTTTTCAGTTTTATGAAGAAAACTATAATGAAGATGAAGAATATACTGCATCTTGATACAATGCATATAAAACAGATGATAAACAAGCAACATATTATAGTGATACATATCTACCATTAGGTGCTAAAACATTATTTAAACCTAATTTAAAAGATGCTGGTTTTATTGCTGAAGCTGTAGTACTTGGAAAAGGTGGATTAAAATCTTATATTGGTAAAACAAAAGATGTAAAGATATTCAAAATATTAACAGATATGGAAGATGCACTAGCATACAATACTAATTATTATGATGATACAAATCAAAATTCTGAAAATAACTATATTTCAACTAGTGGATTATATTTAATAGTGCAAAATGGTGAGAATACTATTTCTAACTTTAAATTTGTCCTAATTGATGATAAAACATCTCCACAAAGCTTTTTTACTGATAATGTTTCTAATGCATATTTAATACCATTTTGAAATTCAAAAATTGGTGCTGAAATGTATAACTTTATATCAGAAAAATATCAATTAAAAGATGATGTGATATTCTCACTTAAATATGAAGATATTATGGAATATTACAAGTTGTTTATGAATGCAGTTTATAACAATGAAAAGTTTAATTCATATATAGCTATTTCTCCACTTTTAAAAGGATATAAACAACTAACTAAAGAAGAATTCACAGAAAAATTTGCTGATGGTGATAGTTGAAAATTTAATGATATTAAAAAGTACTTTTTTGATGATTTTAAAGGTGCAAATTATGTTGAGATAGACAAAATATCATTTGATGGAAATAATGCTGTTAAATTGCATTTAAAGCTTAATTCATACAATATTAACCATAAATTAAGTGCTGAAGAAATTACTATACCACTTAAAATTAATGGTGAAGATAAGCAAGTTATTAATATTAGTTGAAATGCTGAATATATTAATACTACTTTAAAAGAAACTTGAAGTTTTGAAGAATTCAAAAACAAGATAACTTCAAATACACAAATGTGATTAAATGATTTTAAGCATTATGATAAAGTTACACTTTCAGCTAATTGAGATAATAACTTTATGAGACTTAATGTCGCATTAAAAGAAGAGTTTTTAAAAGAATATTCTCTGTCTGGTGCAAGTAGTTTTCTAATTGATATCACTGAAAAATGAAATAAACAAAAACAAATTAATACTAAAGATATCTTTAGTAATTATGCGGATTTAAAAATTAACTTAAAAGGTGAAAATAATGTTGAAAAAATAAAGGATACCATCAAGAAACAAGTTATTAATCATTTTAACTCACTTATTTTAGGTGTTGATTATGATATAGCTAATTTAGATGCTGTTGCTAATGAGAGAAAATTTGTTGAGCTAGAAATTGATGGTAATAAAGGTAAAAAATATTCTAACTTAGAATTAATTGCTAAACAAGGAAAAAACGGTAGAAGACTAGTTAAAATATACAATTCAGTTCCTAATATTCTTTCACAAGAAGTTGATTTAAGCAAAATTAAACTTCAAGAAGTACAGTTGCAAAATAGTGATAATACAACAATGTTAAAAGAGTTATATGAAAAGATAAATACTCAATTAACACAATATAACATTACAATTCCTAGAGATTTATCATTTACTTGAAATGAAGATTTGATGCTTGCTATATTAAAGAGAAAAGGTAGTTTTAAAGCTGAAATTAAAGGTAAAAATGCATTAATTAAAAACAGTACTATTATTAACATAACAACTCAAGTAAAAGCTGATGAAAAAGTTTTAATAGATTTAAGCTTGCTAAGTGATATGGAAGAAATACAACTTAGTGAAAATAAACTTTCAGTATTAAAAGATAAATTAATAAATAGAATTAAAACATACTTATTTGAGAAGTTTTATCTAATTCAAAATAAGGATTATAAGTTTGATTGAAATGCAATAAATTCTGCAATAAGAGAAGTTGCAAAATCAGATAACATTAAGCATAGTGGATATGTAAATATTTATGCTGTGGAAAATGTTTCTCAAGGTACTAAAGCTTTTAAATTTAGTAATAAAACTAATAAAGAAATTGAAGATGATTTAGTAGATATTATTGATTTAAGCAAAATTCAAGATTGAGATAATCATTCATATTCATTTAATAGTATGAGTGCATTAAGAAATGCTGTTATTAATGATTTAATCGCTTATTTAAAGACACAAAACTTAAACATATACAAAGACTATACACTAGATTTTAATGAGCTAAATAACACTATTAAACAAGTTCTAAAAGCTGATGGTATTAAGCATAGTGGATATATTACTATTTATGGTGTAAATAATATTAGTGATGGAAATAAAAGTTTTGAGTTTTCTAATACAAATGATAAAGAAGTAATTGATGATTTAGATAAAGAAATCATTATTAAAACAACTGAAAAACTTAAGGATTTAAGTGTGATAAAAGGTGCTAGTTTCTTATATTCACAAAACGATTTAGAAGCTCTTAAAACTGCATTTGTGAGTGATTTAGATAAGTATTTGAATAATGTTTATGGATTAAAGTACAATGCTGATTATGAACTTAATGCAGATGAATTAAATGAAGCTATTAGAGGTATTGCTAAAAGTGATGGAAAATTGCATTCAACAAGCATTAAATTATATCCATTAGGTGAGAGTAAAAATAATGGTTATGTATTTTTAAGTAATCATACAAATAAGGATATTATTGATAATTTAACAAATGGTATAAATAATCCTAATAATAAGAAATCCATAGCACAAAAAGTTGTGTGATTTATAGGTATTCCACTTGGTATATTAGCTGTTGGTGCAAGTAGCTTACTTGGATGATTTATCTATATGAGAAAATACAGAAATAAGGTAAAATAGTACCTTATTTTTCTTAAAAATTTTTGAAAAAAGTACTTGAAAAGTATTGCTGGGTATGGTAGAATACTTATGTAATCATTATTGATTACAAGTAATGGTGGGTTTAGATGCAACATCTTAATAGGAAGTTCCTTATTAAATATTAAGATAAGTCTAAATTTGCTTGGACACACTAGGATAAATGAATACAATTTAGATAAAGATAGTAGGCTGGTTGTCTAAATAGTGGTTTATCAATAGGTCTATCAAGTTAAGTAATCTACTGAAAAGTAGATTTTTTTATGCTTTTGTTCGTTTTTAGTTCGCATTAAATTTTATTTAATATAATTAATATAAAGGGGGTAAAATGGGTAGTAGTCCAAAGTTTGTGTAATCACATCGGACTATAATTGAATAAATTATATATAATAATACTGAACTTAACTTAGAAAATTATTCTTTTCCTTGTTCAAGTTCGAGTTATTTTGAAGCTTGCAACAATAGCCAACATTTTGATGGAGTTAGGACTATGATGCGAGCTTTTTTCTTTGACATATTTTCTTAATGCTGAGTGGAAATTTTCGCAAATATTGTTTGTGTAAATATATCTCCTGATTCCTATTGGAAAATCATAAAATGTGAATATCTCGTCAAGTGAGTTTTCAATAATTGCAACAGCTTTTCTGTATTTATCTTTATATTTGTTTTTAAATTCCAAAAATCTTTTATAACCTTCATCTTTGTTTTTACCTTTAAATATTAGTTTTAGTAGTTGTGATACTTCATACCTTTTAGATTGTGGTATTGTAATAAGCGCATTAGTCATTTTATGAAATGCACATTTTTGAATTTTAGATGAAGGAAAAACTGAATTAATAACATTATTAATTCCACTAAAATCATCGCAAACAACAACTTGAGGATCATTAATTCCTCTCTTTTTAATTCTGATAAGAATTTTGTTCAATTTTCTGTACTTTCTACACCTGAGGTTTCTATTGATAAAACTTGTTTTTTACCTTCTTTATCTATAGCTATAGCGGTGTATAAGGCTATTTTTGAGCTCTGTTTGACAAAATCCCTTGGATTCTCAACATTTTCTAAAGAATTTAAATATTCACCAGTGAATGGGTTATATCATTTAAAAACTTTATGATATGAAGCATCAATAAATAATGCATAAATATCATTATTTATGTCAAAACTATAAGCGTTGTCGTATTTGTTTTTAATAGTTTTTGAAACTCTCGCAATTATAGAATGTCCTATTCTAAAACCTAATAATTTCTCAACTAAATCTATGGTTTGTTCATATGATAAAAATTGTTGCAATAAATGTGCGATTAGAAATTCAAATTCTTCCTCACATCTTTTATATTTAGCTAATATTTGTGAACAAAAATTTGAAGCATTTCTTAATCTTGGGACATTTATTTGTAGTTTACCATTCAATGTGTATAAGGTTCTTTTAGAATATCCATTTCTATAAATTTTTCCTTCAACTAATTCATATTTATTCATTTCAGTAATATAAGCATCTACTTCATCTTTTAAATTCTCTTCAATTAACTTAGCAACATCTAAGTAATTAACATTAAGTAGAAATGATAATTCTCTCATATCAGCTCCTAATTTGTAAAATTCATTTCTTAATAATTTGTTTCTTTCCTCTAAAATCATAACAAAAATCACTCCTTTTAATATTTGGAGTGATTACACAACATTTGGTCTACTACCGTAAAATGAGTCAAGATAAACTCAAAATAATGTGAAATACAAATGATTGAACTGATGAAATAGATGGTATCGCATTTGATGATAATGGAAATGCAATTAAACCTTATCAAAAAGGTTTCAATAATCGTCCTTTGGTTATTTTTGAAGTCGCTGATAAAACATATTATTTACTAATTAGAAGTTATAAAGAGATTACTAAAAAACGGTTTGGTGAAGTAGAAATAAGCAAGCAAGATGATAAAAATAGTAAATTAAAAAGAAATTCATTAGTTGATACTTCTAATATTCATATTATGAAAACTAAATATTTTAAAAAGATTTATAGTGAAGATGAATACAAAACTTTATATGATTTCAGTTGTGAAAAACAATTTGAAATAATGTCTAATGTTTTTAAAAATTTAATCAAAAATCAAGCAACGATGCAAGAGATTAAAGTTGATGAAAATTTAGAAGCATATTCAACATTATATGTAAATAAATATCAACAAAATATTATCTATAAACATCAATACATCATAAATAAAAATATAATTCTTCTTAATCTTGCTGATTGAATATTGGATGAAACTAATAAATTAGATAGTTTTCTTGATGAAATACAAAAAGATAAGCTTTGATATATTAATCAAATTTTCAATGTATTTAATTGTGATTTAAAAGAGAATGGATTAACTTATAAAGGTTTTAAGATATCAAGTCAATTTGCAAGCATTGATAAAATCATAAAAAACGATGAAACTATAATTAAAAAACTTATTGAATATAATGAAAATAATAATGCTTCAGAAGCAATAAATATCAATAAAATAGTATCTTATATTCTTGAAATAATAGAAAATTATGATGATAATTCTGTTGCAACTGAAACATTTAGTGAAGATTTTAATACTGAAGATGAAATAAGTACTCAAGAGACTGCTGAAGTTGATGATAATTCTACTAATGAAAATTCTAATGTAGATTACTCAGAATATTATGATGGATTTTCTGAAACTGAAGAAGATATTAATGCTAATGAAGATATTCAGACAGAAGAAAAGCTTAATGAAACTGAAATTAAAACTGAAGAAGCATTTGAAGAAATTCAAGAAGAAACAACTATTTTTGATGGTGATGATGGTATTTACAATGCATATGAAGAAGCACAAAAGACTTTTAATATTGAAGAACATTATATGACTAATGAAGAAATTAAAGAGAAATTTGGTGTGGATTTAGATGCTTATGATGATGAAGATTTAATTCAAGACGATGATATAAATGTTGAAAATAATGATGATATTGAAGAAGAAACTTCATCATTTAAAATGTAATGAAAAAGATTAATTTAATTAAAATTAAATGTAGCTGTTATAAAATTTTAAAAATAATTTTATAAAGTACTGTAGAATAGCTTTGATTTTGTCACTTTATAAAAACATAAAATGTAATAAAATAAAAACGATATTTATTCATCGTAAATATCGTTTTTTACATTTTGAGACAATGCTTTAAGTTCCTGAAAGAGTTCACGCATTGTCTTTTTTATTTCAAAATCATCATGAGAAAATTCTGATAATAAAGCAGACATCTTATTTATGTATTTGTCGATTGTATTAAAAAATGAATTGCTATTTCTGTATAACTTAGCTATTTTTTCTACAGCTGGTATTGATATATCTAATCCCTTTTCTAGTGCTCATATTTCAGTAGGAGTTAAATATTTTCCTGTCGGTTCTTTTGCATAATATTTTTTGCTACCGTACTTAAAATAAATATTCTCATCAGATGAATAAACCAGCACAACATTTGAGCCAATCGAAAAAATTATTCTTTTGCCTAGTTCATCAAAAGCTGCATAATTTTTACCTTGAAACCTAACAACTCCATTTAATATTTTTCTATCAATTTCAATATCAACTCTTCAATTTTCTTTCAAAGTTCCTTCTTTATTGAAAACAGATTTCTTATTCAAAAGTCTCTTTAGTTTGTTGTTATAGTATTTTTTAAAACCATCCACATTAAGTTGTAAATCTTTTAGAGTGGATAAGTGATTTTCATAAATAAAGATTGGATATTTATCTAAAGCTGTTCTAAATGATCTTTCAACATGAGGTTTGTGTTTTGGATTACTTGAAGATATTACTCTAATTCCTTTTGAATTTAAAATTTTCTCAAAAGCAGTTTGAGTATTTTCAGAATCCTCAAAATGTTCTTCTTTTATCTGTATAAATAAATTTTGGATATCCATAGTTCTTGAAAACTATTTCCAAAAGCCTTTGATAACCTAATGTTGTTTCTTGTTTTTCGTATCAAACAGCTAATAGTATTCCTGTTGCAGCATCAATTGCATGATAGAGATAAATTGGTTCATGATTTATGAGGTAAGGTTCGCACTGCGCATCTATTTCTATAACCTCACCAAATAATAAGTTTTTATTCAAATTCAAGACTTGTCTTTCTATTTTGTTTTGCTTTATTTTATTTTCAACATTTTTCAATAATAAAGTGACTTCTGAGTCAGACGCTTTTTGTAATCTCGTTGTATTTTTCTTCCTCTTTTTGTAGTATGAATAGTTTTTAATCCTAATCTATTAAATCTTTTAATCAAGTTGCAATATGAAATTTTATTCTTATACAAATCATCTAGGAATGAATCTCAGAATTCTTTAACAGAAATTTGATTAGTAGTTTTTTCGACATTTATTATCGTTTCAGAGATTTTTAAATAATTTTTGTAGATTTGCAAAATTTCTTAATCAGCTTATGACTTTCTGTCTACCATTCGATTTATTTTTATGAGATATTACTAATTCAAGATTTTTATTTTTTAAAGCTGACAAAAATCTCTTTTTATATCTAATAACACTTCTTTCATTTAAACCGGTCATTATAGCAAAAGTCTTAGTAGGTTTATCAAGGTTTGAAGATATTATTTCAAAGTTTGTTTTACGTTTTCTTTCGAAATTAGTTAGTTGTTTATTAGTTTTAATATCAATTTTTAGTTTCATGTATTAAATTTTATTAAAAACTAATTTAAACAATTACTAGCAAAGGTGACAAAATCAACGATATTTGACGAGGTGACAAAATCAAGTATATTTCACAAGCTGTTATAAAATTTTAAAAATAATTTTATAAAGTACATAAGGTATGATATAATATTTGTAATTTATTTAAAACTAGCTTTGAGCTAGATTTTTTTTGCAATTTTTTATAATTATAATATTATGAAAACAATAAGTATCTCACAAAATATAATGCAACAATTTGCTGATAATTTAAATAATGAAGAAAAACAATTTAGAGAAAACATAAGAAAAATTAAGCATCCTAATTGAAAAATTTCTAGAAGAATTACTAAACAGTGGATAACTGAATATGGTACATATGATTTAAATATTACTATGTATGAAGTAAAACAAAATGGAAAAATCATAAGATTTATGTATTACCATAATGAAGTGATGGAACAAATTTGTAAATATAAATATGATTATGATTTGATGATGAAACTATGTAAAAAGTTTTTAAATGGTGAAGAATTAGGAACAATAAATGGTATCAAAATTAGTGCTAATCATATTAAATATTGAATTAAACGGTTTGAAGTAGATAAAGATATTGAAGCAAGAAATCAAGAATTAATTAATCAATTAGCTGAAACAAAATTAAATGATGAGAATAATAATTTTGAAATTGATGTTGATGATAGTTATAGTAAAAATAATATGAGACACTCTAGAAATAAAATATGTATGCGACAAGCTACAATGCATACTACCACACAAAAGAAATTAAGTAAAAATGGTGTGGTTATTTTACTAATTAACAATGATAAAAAAGAAAATGTATTTGAGCTTTTTAATAAAATTATTCAACAAAATATTGAGAGATTTGCTAATAAAAACAGTAATGTTTTATGAAAAGGTGATGGTGCAAGATGGATTAGAAATAGTGCAAAAGCTTTAAATATTCAGTATATTTTTGATGCTTTTCATATGAAATTCACACTCAAAAAGTGTTTAGGATATACAAAACATAGCAATAATCCGCACAAAAAATTCTTCAATAATTGAGTTTCTACAACTCTAAATGCTAAATGATATGACTTATTTGATTACATTTTTGATAATGGAAATTTACAAAATTATGATGATTTATGCAACATTTTATATAGTGAAATGGATGCAAATACAGAGATAACAGATGAGATAAAACAGCAAATTAATGCTTTTCTAAGATACATTGAAAATAACAAAAAAGGTATTTGAGATGCAAATGGAAACAGAATAAAATGTGCTAGTTATACTGAACACTTTGTCTTTTCAAAATGCAAAAAGCATATCAAAAAAGCACAAGCTTTATATGGAGTTGATATGATGAAATTAAGAATTATGTATGGAAATTTGAAAAGTGGTTATTGCACTATTTTTTACTAGAAAAATATCACTGATGCAGTTTTGCATCAGTAGTGAAGCAGTATTTTAAGGTTTTACATTAGAATTACATAGTAATTCAATGTATTTTTTTACTGAAGCAGTGCTGATGCAGTTTTGCATCAGTTTTTGAGTTGCTGATGCAGACTGATGCAGTAAAAATCCCTTAACTTTAATTACTTTGTAATTAACAAGATAAAAAAACTGCCCCTTGGTTAAAGGGTGATGCAGTGCTTATCTTGCCTTAAAAGGGCGGGCGCAGGCGCACGTGTAAATTTTTCTATGAAAAATTTTGATTTAAAAATTGAAAAAATTTGCTGTTTCAGTGAATTTTTTTTGAAAATTTAGCGGAAAAAGTTGTAGAATATTTATGAAGTAGCAAATGCTACATACTTAATTTTCACAGTTCCATAAATTAAAAAGAAAAATGCTTAATTTCTTGAAACAAAAACCTAAATTAGATTTAATTATTATTGTTTCAACATCTAGTTTTGATACTATAGTGCAATACCGTAATAAAGCGGCATTAAATGATAATAGAAGAAAACTAGAAAATAAGTGAATTTCTTTATATCAACAATATTGAGCTAGATATAATGAACAAGAATTTAAAAACTTCTTAGCACAACATGCAAAAAATGTAATTTATCTTTATAATGATTCAACACCAGAAGAATTAAGAAATAAAGTTTTAACAACTTTACAAGAACAATTAAATTTAGGAGATAATCATGAAAAAATAGATAAAGAACATGCTTTAAAATTATGGGATGAAAAATTCGGTAAAAACGTAGAAACTATCAAAGATTTTGCTGGAGTTGAAATTAAGCGTGCTGCTTATGGGGATGTTAACAGTGCTTATGGTTGAAATATTGACCATGCTAGACCTGTTTCTAAAGGTGGAAAAGATACTAAAGATAATTTAGTCTTTGCTTCAATTAAAAACAACTCTGAAAAAGCTGATAAATTTCCGGGATTTAAAATTAATAAGCAAAATTATGTAGTTGTCAGGGTTAAAGGAAAACCTCGTACGCTCTGTGCTTATGAAATTAAAAAATCTAAATAAATAATGAAATAAGATTTAAAGTATTTATTAACTTTAAGTCTTATTTTTAATATAATTAATTTAACTCTTTAAAAAAATAAAATAAATACTAAAAATACTGATAAATAAGGAGAAAAAATGAAAAAAGTATTAGTTAGTGGAATTAAACCAACTGGAGATTTAACTCTAGGGAATTATATTGGAGCTTTAAGAAACTTTGTTGCTTTACAAGATGAATTTGAATCATATTTCTTTGTAGCTGATTTACATGCACTTACTACTGGAACTGTAGATGCTAGTGAACTGAAAAAAGCTAGAAAAACTATTGTAGCCTTATACATAGCGTGTGGACTTGATCCTAATAAAGCTACAATCTTTTATCAATCACAAGTAGAAGCTCACGCAATGATGCAATGATTATGTGCATCTGAAACCACATTAGGTGAATTACAAAGAATGACTCAATACAAAGATAAAGCAACTAAATTAAAGCAAACCAATGGAACAAATAAAATACCAACTAACTTATTAATGTATCCCACATTAATGGCTGGAGATATTTTGCTTTATAACCCTGATATAGTTCCAATTGGAGAAGATCAAACTCAACACTTAGAATTAACTAGAAACATAGCTGAAAGATTAAATTCTAAGTATGGAGCAAGTTTCACTTTACCAGATGGATACATTCCACAAGTGGGAGCAAGAATTAAATCTCTTACTGATCCAACTTCAAAAATGTCTAAAAGTGAACATGGTACAAAATCTACAATTTATTTACTAGAAAATCCACAACAAGCTTATAACAAAATAATGAAGGCTGTAACTGATTCAGAAGGTAAAGTTTATATTTCAAAAGAGAAACCTGGAATTTTAAACTTATTAAATATTTATGCAGCATTAACTAATATGTCACTTAAAGAAGCAGAAGCTAAATTTAAAGATTATGACTATAAACAATTTAAAGAGGCAGTAGCGAGTGAAGTTAAAAGCTTACTTGAAGATATTCAAGCTAAATACAACGAAGCTTTAAAGGTAGCAGATGAAATTACTGATGCAGGTGCAGCTAAAGCTTCATACATAGCGAATAAAAATTTAAATAAACTTATGAAAAAAATGGGATTATATTTCAAGAAATAACAATTGCATCACCACATGTGATGTTTTTTGTAACAAAAAAGCCTTTGAGATAGGCTTAAATGTAATTTGAAACTTAATATAATAGTTTAATTTTTGATTTATTTTACTTTTTCATCTGAGATTAATTGCATTAAAGTTTTCGATGAATGTGCTTGTGCAAAATCTAAAATTAAGTTAGCTGGATTTAATAATGATGGTGATGAAGCACCAGTATCTTCAGAAGCAAATTTGTATGAAGTTACTTTTGGATTAAGTTCATTATCAAATTGAATTTTTGGATTTCTTAAAAATTCATAGTATTTATCTCTTGCTTTTTCAAGTTTTGTCTTGATTTCTGCTAAATTATTTGCATTTTTAAGTTTTGCATCCATATATTCAACATTAACTTCGTAGTAGTTCTTTTCAATTTTTAGCAATTCTGTGTAAACTTCATTTGCATTAAATGTTGTATCTTTTTCATCTAATGCTGAAATAGATTTTGAACTTGCATTAGTAATATCTCTAAATAATGGATTCTTTTCACGTAATTGTTTTAAAGCATCGGTTGTTACTTGATATGCATATTTATCTGGATGAGTATCAGACACTGAGTGTTCATTGTAGAATTGTGAATTAATAATATCACCTTGTCTTAAAAGTACAACAACTTCATTAAGCGGAATAATGAATGCTGATTTTTGAGCTTCTTTAGCTTTTTTATTAAAGCTTCTAACATAACCTTGTGCAGATTCAAGATCTTCATTAATTACATCATATAAGCAATTAGGATCGTAGTTATTCGGAGCTTTAGGAGCTCCAAAAATATCATTTTTAATTGCATTATATTCTTCTTTGAATGAATCATATTTTTTAACAATTTCTTCAGCATTATCTTTTAACTCTTGCATTTGTTTTAAAAGTTCTTCAGCTTTAACTACAGCATTATCAATTGCTTCATTGTATTTATATTTTTCGTTTTCAGGCAACTCATAGTATCCAAAGTAGAATTTTCCATCACTTTCTAAACCAGGGATAAAATTCTTTTGGCTCTTAATTTCTGTAATGAATTTTTCTAATGTTGTAATATTAGAATCATTTTGTTCTTTAGCATTTTCTACTGTAGGTTTTTCAATTTTAATACTATCAAAAATATCACGTAATTCATCAATTTTATTAACTGAAGCTTGTAATTCATCAACTTGAGTTTGTGCTTGTTTTGCATTTTTTATAAATTTAGCTGAAAGAGCTTCTAGATTAAGGTATTTGCTCATTTTTTCATCTGAAGGCGAAATACCTAGACCTTTAAAGTATTCTAAAAGGAATACAGCTGAATTTAATTCATCATTTAGTTTTTCATACTCTAATACTTTATCAAATAAGTCTGCTACAGTTGCATATTGTCCTAAACTTTGACCAGCTCTGTTTTTAGCTTTATTAAAGTAAACATATAATTCTTGGTATGTTTTTCCTAATGGAGTTTCTTCTTTTCCATCCTCAATTAATTCACTTCTCTTGTTTCTAATTTTTGAATTAAATAAGATATTTGTTTTTGTTTTAAGTGAATTAATTCTTTCAGTTAATTCAGCTTTCTCTTTTTCAACATCAATTTCAAAATTAGATAATTCAGTTTTTAATAATTTTAAGTATGCTGTAATACCTTTTCTTGTGTAAATATCTGGTATTAAGTCGTATCTTTGAGCATCAATATAATAATTGTAGAATTTTTCATATTTAATTGAATTTAAGTAAGTGACATTTTTCTTGTAGAAAGTGGAATAATCATCTTGAATTTTATGAATAATATCATCAAATTCTTTAAGCACTTCTTTATCAATAATTTGGTTTAATAACGGAAAAAGCGATACTTGAAAGTCTACACCATAGCTTGGATGAAATTTATCTGTAGTAGAAGGGTCTTGAATATTTTGAAATCATACTTTTTGTTCAAGGTGAATGTAATGCATGATTTGACTTGTAAGATTTTTATCTTGCGTTTTAGCTAATTCATATGTTTCTTTAATTTCTGCAACAGTTTCTGCTTGCATTTGCTTATTTTTTTCGAAAACTAATTTAGCTAATTCATCATGGCTTTTGCTTTCATAATTGGTAATTTGCATTTTTGCAGCTAATTCTTTTAATGATTTATCATCCATTGCTTTATATAGCTTAATTGTAGTTGTTTTATATGTTTCGTTTGTTTCTTGTGCTTTTAAGGCTTCTTGCAATTTAGTTAAATCAGCTATTCTTCAATCAAATAAGACATCGATGAATTCAGCCTTTTTAAATGGGATTTCAATGTCTGTGACACTTTCATCATCCGGAATAATAAGCTCTTGAATTAAGTTAGAAAAGTTCATTGCTTCAATTAAATTATTGTATAGCATATTTGAATTATCATATGAAAGTTCAATATTGTTTATATCTTTTAAGTTAGTTTTTAAAAGGTTCATTTGATTATTGATTAATTTTTTATTAGATTCATATCTATCTTTATACTTTGTGCTAATTGAATCAAGAATGTAATGGTTTAAACTTTGCACAAGTCTAATTGCCTCGATTACTGATGGAGCTCTTTTTAGATATTTTGATTTCAAGGATTTTAAGTTTTGTTTTTGAAAATCAAGTAAAGCTTCATTTTGCTTATTTTTTTCAGATAAATTAGAAATATTATTTTCGTATTTATTCATTTGAGATTTAATGAGTTCTTTTTGCTCTTTTAGAAGATTCTGAAGTTTTAAGACTTCTTTTTTTAATTTTGCATTTTCTATAACTTCCGCTGAATTTTGATATTTTTCTTCAAGCTCTTTTACTCTATTTTCTAAATCGGTTTTTGCTTTTTTAATTTGTTCTATTGCTTGTTGAGAATTTGCTTTTTGTGTTTCGGCATTTTTCAATTGAGTTTTTAGTGATGCTATTGATGACTCATAGTGTTCTTTATCTTTTTGTGATTTTTGTTCAAGATCTATTATTTTAAGGCGCAAAATAGATTCCATTTCAGCAAAATGAGATAATTTATCTTCAATTTCTCTTTTTTCTTGTTCTGCAAATTGCTTCGCTTCTTTAAGTTTAAAAATTTCTTGTTCTTTTCTATCTCTTTCCGCTTTAATATCATTTATTTGGGTATTTAAATTTTCTATTTCTGTAGATTTTGCATCCATATCTTTTTTATTTGCTTTCATCATATCAAACTCTCTGGTGAGAGCCTCTAATAATTGATCGGTCTTTTCTATCAATTGTTTCTTTAAATCTTCTTTTTCTTTATCAATATTTTTTTTGCATGAAACTACACTAAAGGGCAATATCGTAAGAGTCACTGAACTTACCATAGTTAATAAAACTTTAAATTTCTTGTTCATATTCATAATTTCTCCTTAACTAACTATTGATTTATAATAATTTTATTTTTTTTTTTTTTTTTTTGAAGCCAAGTGAAAATATGAAATAACCTATATGCTAGACTTAAAAGGAAAGATAAAATATTTTTATTTGGTTTTTCATTACTAATTATTTAAGAGGCATTATTTTAAAATGTTGTAACAAAAAAGCCCGTGAGGGCTTAAGAATTATTAGAATTCAAATGAATAATTAATTAATTGAAGGAATTGTCCTTTTGTAACTTTAGTTTTATCTGCTTTTAATTGTTCAATGAATTTAGATACTTTTTGGTTTAATTCTGTATTTGTAGATGTTTTTAATGATTCTTCAACAACTTGAATTCATAAATCAAGTTTTTTCATTAACTTATCAGAATCAGAAAATGTCTCATCAAAATGTTTTTCAACTAATTTATAAGTATTGTAAGAAATTACTAAAATTCTTTCTAATTTTTTAGCTGTAGATAATTTTGTTTTAAATTCTGCAAATCCATCAATGTCACCAAAAATTTCTTGATAATTGTGGAATTCAATAAAGATTGAATCAAATGCTGCTGTTCTATCTAAATCAGATTGTTTTGCAATTACATCAGCGATTTTAGCTTGTAATCCTGATTCAGATGATGAATCAATTAATTCAACTCATGATTTAATTGATTTAGCATGTAAAACAGCATTTTCTCTTTCAATAACTTCTGGGTGATTTAATTGATCTTCGAGTTTTTTCATATCTAATTTAAGATTTGCGATTTTAGTTTCTAAATCAGAAGCATGTTGAATGCTTGCATTTAATTTTTCTTGAAGTTTGTTGTATTTAGCTTGTAATTGGTCTAATGCACTTTTATCTTCTTGAGCTTTTGCTTCAAGTCGTGCTACTTGATCTTCTAATTTAGCTTTTGCATCATTAGCTGCTTTAAGTTGTTCTTCAGCTTGGTTTTTAGCTTCTTCGCTATCTGATTTTGCTTTTGTAAGTTCAGCAATTTGTTTATTTAATTCTTCTGTAGCTTTATCATTTGCACTTTTATCTTCTTGAGCTTTTGCTTTAAGTTGTGCTAATTGTTCTTCTAATTTAGCTTTTGCATCATTAGCTGCTTTAAGTTGTTCTTCAGCTTGGTTTTTAGCTTCTTCGCTATCTGATTTTGCTTTTGTAAGTTCAGCAATTTGTTTATTTAATTCTTCTGTAGCTTTATCATTTGCACTTTTATCTTCTTGAGCTTTTGCTTTAAGTTGTGCTAATTGTTCTTCTAATTTAGCTTTTGCATCATTAGCTGCTTTAAGTTGTTCTTCAGCTTGGTTTTTAGCTTCTTCGCTATCTGATTTTGCTTTTGTAAGTTCAGCAATTTGTTTATTTAATTCTTCTGTAGCTTTATCATTTGCACTTTTATCTTCTTGAGCTTTTGCTTCAAGTCGTGCTACTTGATCTTCTAATTTAGCTTTTGCATCATTAGCTGCTTTAAGTTGTTCTTCAGCTTGGTTTTTAGCTTCTTCGCTATCTGCTTTTGCTTTTGTAAGTTCAGCAATTTCAGTATCTTTTTGTGTTTTTTCAGCATTAAGTTGTGCAATTTGTTTATTTAATTCTTCTGTAGCTTTATCATTTGCGCTTTTATCTTCTTGGGCTTTTGCTTCAAGTTTTGCTACTTTAGCTTCTAATTGAGTTTTTGCTTCATTAGCTGCTTTAAGTTGTTCTTCAACTAGGTTTTTAGCTGCTTCGCTATCTGATTTTGCTTTTGTAAGTTCAGCAATTTCAGCATCTTTTTGTGTTTTTTCAGATTTATGTTGTTCAATTGTTTTGTTTAATTCTTCAATTTCTTTAACTTTAGCATTTAAATTAGCTTGTAATGTTTCTAAATTAGTAGATTTTTCTCTTAAAGAATCTCTTTCAGCTGTTATTTGAACAAGTTCTTGAATTTTGTCATTTAATTGTTTCTTTAATTTTTCATTTTCAGAATCTTTTGTAGAATCTTGTTTACATGATACAGCTGCAAGAGGTAAACTTACAGCAGAAACTGTACCAAATAGAGATAATAAAAGTCCTATTTTTTTGTTCATATATTTGTTTTCTCCTTGATTAAAATATGGGCTCAAAAAAATTTTATTCTTTTTTTTTTTTTTTTTTTGACGGAGCGCAAGACTTATACAACTATAAATAAGGGTTAAATAGAATTTTTTATTATTTTAATTTTTCTTTTTTGTAAAAATTATTTATAAAACTATTTTTTGGAATAGAAAAAAAGCCTGTGAAGGCTTAAAGTGTTATTGTATTACATGAATAAAATTGATGCTAATTCTAATACTTGAGCTTTAGTTCACTCAGCAATATTTTTAGCTTTTAATTCAGCTAATAATTTTTCTGCTTTATCTTTAGCTTCAACTTTTACTTCATCTGCTGCAATAGCTGCTTCAACAAATACTAAATATGATTTAGCAAATTTTTGAATTTCTTCATTGTTTTCAATTTTATCTTGTAAGTGTGATTTAACTTGAGCAAACATTTTGTGTGCAACAGCTAATGTATCTGCTAATGTTGTAGCTTTTTCGATTTCTGTATTGAATGCTTTAGCAGCATCTTTTTCAAAGTTGTTTGCAAATAATTTTAAGTATGCGTTAAATTCTAAGAATAATGATTTAACAGCAATTTCTTCATTTAAATCTTTTTGAGCTTTAATAGCTGCTTCGATTTTTTGAGCTAATTCTGCACCTTCAGCTGTGTCAATAGCTTCGATTCATGTTTTTATTGTTGTAGCTATAAATTAAAAAGCTGCTAATCCACCTAAACAGTGGGTTAACAGCTTTTTGTAGTTCCTTGTTATAATAATATTGCTTCAAAAAGAAAGGAACCACACTTATTATATGTTAATCGAGAATAAATATAATAAAAAAAGTATTTTTTGTATAAAAATTGAGGAGCAAGTTTACAAGACTGTTGCATTAAAAACACAAAGAGAAGCATACCATCATTTTGTGATTATGGATTCATTAAATAATGAAAATATAAACAAGATGCATAAAGAAATAAATAGCATCAGAGAACAGAAAATCACAAATTTTAACATTGAAAAACTCGCAATAATGTTTAAACATTTTGAAACAGCAAATTCACTTACTGAAATTGCGAAATTAATGAATATATCAAATAAAATTTTGAAGCAAAATTTAAAACTAGCCACATTAGATCTTAAAGCAGAAGACTCATATAAATTCTGTAGTAATTGTGGAAAGAGATTAACAACTATTTTTAAAGTTTCACATCATGAGTGATATAAATATAAAATAGAAAATATTAAAAATCCAGTTGAACAATTAAGGCAAAATACCTTATTAAAATGAAAAGATATTGTTCGCTTTTCAAAATACTGAAGTAAACAACACAAACGAGTTAAAAAACTTTTATCTAAAGGACAACAAATTTCTATTGATGAAAAGAAATTTGAACCACTTATATCTGTTGCTACATTTCTTGATTATTATAAAGAGCAATTGGAAGATAAAAATGCTTTTGTCCCTACACCACAGGCTTTTTATGACTTTATGGATTGTGATTATGTACATGAAATAGATTTTTCAATCTTTATTATTAAATCAAAAAGAGGAATATCTAAAGCTCATTGAGATAAACAGCAAAATAAAAAGAAAAAGCCAAAAGGAACTCAATCAACAAAGATTAATTTTGGAATTTCTATACATTTAGCTCCGCTATCTATAAGAAACAGAGAAGAGTTTGGTCATTATGAAATGGACACTGTAATACTTAATTTAAGAGCTAAATGATGTATTTTAACATTGCTCGAAAGAAAAACAAGAATGCTATTTGGGATTTTAACACGGCGAGATGCTGAATCAGTTAAAGAAGCGCTTATTACACTAATTAACCATCATAATTTAACAATATTATCTTTAACCATTGATAATGGTTCTGAAAATGTAAAGTTAAATGAAATTAAACAAATACCAGTTATTTATAAGTGCGATACATATTCTTCATGACAAAAAGGAAGCATAGAAAATGCTCATAAAAAAATCAGAAACTTTTTACCAAAAGGCAAGTTTCCTAGATATGTTAATGATGAATATATTTTTCAAATGTTTATCGCAATAAACGACCAATATAGAGAGTATATTGATGATAAAACAGGTAGAAAAATAAGACTAAAAACTTCAGAGTTCTTCAATAGTTTTATTTAAGAAAAATATCGCATTTCCAGCCCCGGCTGTGTTTTTGCATACTCTTTTTGCAAATTTAGTAAAATTTCTACAGCAATATTGAGGAACTACTCAATTTTTCCCTTTGGTGGACGTTCAACTTTTTAATTAATATTATTTATTTTAGCTAAATAACATAAGCATAAAATGTAATATAATTTTGTTAATTTTAAGGAGAAAAAATATGAAAGCTAATAAATTATTAAACCATACAACTTCTCACCTACTTGGTGCAGCAGTTGAAACACTTTATCCTGGAGTTAAACTTGGTTTTGGTCCAGCTACAGATGAAGGATTTTATTATGATTTTGAATTTCCTACACCTTTAAGTGATACAGAATTATCAAAAATCGAAAGACAAATGAAAAAATTCGCTTCACGTAATTTAGTTATGAAGCAAGTTTCAATTAATGAATATGATTTCACTAATAAACCATACAAACAAGAGTTATATGATGAATTAGTAGCCGCTGGAAAAGAAGTTACCTTTTATGCTCTTGTAGATCCACTTAATAATGAAACTGTTTTCGTTGACTTATGTGCTGGTGGTCATGTGGAAGATACTAAGAAAATTAAACACTTTAAATTACTTTCACTTGCTGGTGCATACTGGAGAGGAAACAGTGATAACATCCAATTGACTAGAATTTATGGAACATCTTGAGATACTGCAGAAGAATTAGATTCTTACCTTGCTATTTTAAAAGATAGAAAAGAAAGAGACCATAGAAAAATTGGTAAAGAATTAAAATTATTTACCTTTAATAAACTCGGAGGACAAGGTTTACCATTTTGACTTGAAGACGGAATGTACATCCACAATGAAATCAGAAACTTAGTGCTTAAAATGGACAGAAAATACGGATTTACTGAAGTTTTAACTCCACACTTTGGTGAAGAAGAACTTTACAAAATCTCAGGTCACTTAGATCACTATAAAGATGATATGTTTAGACCAATTGTGGTTGAAAATGAAAGATTAATTCCACGTCCAATGACATGTCCTCACCACATTTTATGTTACAACACAGAAAAACGTTCATACCGTGATTTACCTATTAGATATTCAGAACAATCACAACTTTATAGATATGAAAAATCAGGTGCTTTAACTGGTCTAGAACGTGTTAGAGGAATGCTTTTAACTGAAGGACATTTATTTGTTCGTAAAGACCAAATTGCCGAAGAATTTAAATCAATGTACCAATTAATTAAAGAAACACTTGAAATTTTCAAAATTAAAATTTCATATGTTTCTCTTTCACTTAGAGATCCTGAAAACAAAGAAAAATACTATGAAGACGATCATATGTGAAATGAAGCTGAAAACCAACTTCGTGAAGTGCTTAATGAATTAGGTGTACAATATGAAGAAAAAATCGGTGAAGCTGCATTTTACGGACCTAAAATGGATATTCAAATCTTTACTGCTTTAGGACACGAAATTACAGTTTCAACCTTACAACTTGATTTCTTACTTCCTGAACGTTTCCAACTTACATATACTAACCAAAATAATGAAGATGAACGTCCTGTTATGATTCACAGAGGTTTAATTGGAACATATGAAAGATTTGTTGCTATTTTACTTGAACAAACTAAAGGAGTATTACCATTTTGACTTGCTCCAAAACAATTCACAGTAATTCCTGCAACAAATTCAGCTGAAGATGTTAAATATGCTTCAGAAGTAAACAACATCTTATTTAATGCTGATTTCAGATCAAAACTTGATGATAGAGAAGAAAGACTTGGTAAAAAAGTTCGTGAAGCTCAAATGTCTAAATCTAAATTCCAACTTATTCTTGGTGAAAAAGAACGTGAAAATGAAAGTGTTTCATACAGAGAATATGGAAAAGATGAAACAGTTACATTACCATTATCAGAATTCATTTTAAAAATGATTAGATTGAGAGACTCACGTGAGTAAAACTAAAAAAACCAGTGCCTGAGCTATTGCTTTTTACATTTATTTAGGTCTTTTTAGTGCATTATTAATCTTAGTTAGTGGTGTAATTATTCCTTGAAGTATTATTGTTAAAGATTCAGGATATAAATTACCACTTGTAGCTAGAGTACTACTTTCTATTGTTTATGCTTTTACTATTATAATTTTTGCATTTACACTAGCATGAAATGAAAAGATATCAATTTATCGGGTAGCTAATTATTTCTTTTTAGCTGGTATTGTGCTTACATTGTTTTGAATACCTTCATCAAAAACAGTTGATAGCAAAATGGTGATAGATTGAATCTCGTTCCCATTTGATGTAGTATTAGTCTTTATCTTATGTGCAATTGTTTATTTAGTAGCAACCTTTACTTTATCTAAACCACTGCTTGATAAATTAAAAACTAGATTCAGCAAACCTAAATCATTTTTAGAAGAAAATGAAACTAGTGAAATTAAAGCTGAAGTTGCAAATACTTCTAATCCACAAACTAAGAAATAAATAAAAACTTCCATAGCGGAAGTTTTTTTCTAGAATTTGTAACCAGTGAAGATATCTTCTAAGTCATCTTCATCAATAAGATCTTCTTCAAGTTCTTTATCGTGTTTAGTGTTTAAGTTATCACTAAAAGCTCAAGCAGCATTTACATAATATGCTCCACCATTATTTTGTATTTCGTATCTAATTGAGTTTTTTTCTAAAAAT